>JAHZJA010001245.1 GCA_022601155.1 Deltaproteobacteria bacterium
GGCCGCGATCGCATCCCGGGCGCCCGGCGGAAGGTCTTCGACGGCGGGCAGCAGGAATCGGACCTCGCCATCATCGTCGGTGGGCTCGACGGTGCTCCACTCGTCGACGAGCAGCTCCACGGTCTGGCCGATGAGCGGCACCTTGGGATCTTGGCAGGTGACCGTTCCCCCCTGCTCGCGCCGATAGGCGTCGGTGTAGATCACCTGATCGCGGGTCCGCACGGTGTCGATCACGGCTGCGGTCAGCAGCAGGACCCCAATCCCCGTGAAGATGCCGCCGATCCGATACCCCGTGCCCTTGTCGCGGACGATCTCCCCGTTGGCATCGATCGCGGCCTGCGAGAAGGCCTCGGGGCGAATGAGACCGGCCAGGCCCAGCCCCAGGGAGCCCGCGCCCAGGCCGTACTCGAACCACATCGCACCCCCCGCGGTCTTGCGATCGACACGCTCGATGCGAACGACGGGGACATGGCGAACGGAGGCACAGGTGCGGCTCTCCAGCAGGCGCAGACCGAGGCGATCGCCGTCTTGCGTCCACTGGGCATCGAGGCCTCGCGCGGTGACCAGTCCTCCAGGCGGGCCCAGGGTCAGCGCAGGCGACTCGGTCCGCGGCATGATCTCGACGCTCGAGCGACTCTCGATCTGAGCGCAGCCCGATGCCATCAGCCCGGCGAGGCACAGAGCGAGACCGGCACGAGCCCGGCGGTTTGGAAGCGGCGCCATCGCGACGAGTCTCACAACGAGACGGGCTCACCCAGCTGCTTGCTGACGGCGGCCGCGATGGTCGACATCAGCTCGTCGCCAGTCTTGTGGGCGACCCAACGCTCCCCCTCGTCCACGTAGTCGAAGTGCCACGCCTCGGTCTTGGCCGCCAGCCAAACCTGACCGGCAGCGCCGTGGGCATTGATGATGAACTTGGTGCCGTCAGAGAAGGCAAGGGTCAGCACATCACCCGCGAGCTCGACATCGAGATCCTCGTGCTCGAGGTTGCCGAGCGTCTCGTCGATGTGTTCGAGCGCTCGGGTCGAAAGCTCGCCAAATCGTCCGCGTTCCATTGTGGGACCGAGCCTGGGCGATCGCTCGGCGCCCGTCAATCGGCGGAAGGCTGGTTGGCCCCGGCACCGGGCGAGGGCGCGTCACTGCCCTTGGCCTGGGCTGCGGCTGCCTTCGCGTCGGGGCTCGGGTCGGCGGCGCCGGACGGCTCGCCGTCGGCCGACGGGGCCTTGGGCGGCGGCTCGTCTGCCTCCTGCTCGAGCGAGTCTGGGACCTGCACCCCGAGAATCTCCTCGGCCTGGGCGGGGCTGAGCTCGACGACCTCTCGCTTGGTGCCGTCGGGCATCGTGAATACGCGGGTATGCGGCGCCAGCTTGGCGTCCACGTCCTCGGTGGATGCCTTGGGCTCGGGCTCCACCTGGACGGTGTCGTCGCTGCGGAACGCTCGCCAAGCCAACAAGCCGATGAGCGGCACGTAGATCAACAGCCGAATGATGATGCCGCGCCGGGGCCAGCCCATGCGGGCACTTTGCAGTATCGCCGACGTACGTGGCAAGCGGGGCCGTCGCTACTGCGGATCGACCTGCACCTCGACATGGCGCTCGACGCGGGCGTCGACGCGACCCCCACTGGCAAGGGCCGCGGGATAGTCGCCCCGCTCGACGCGGACGAGGGTGTAGCTGATCGGGCACGCCTGCGGCGACATGCCGACGAGGTCTCCCGCCGGGATCGTCCACTGTCCGGTGTCGGGCACCTGAACCCCGCCGGGGCGCTTGTACTCCGGGGCGTCGTCCGCCGAGGCGATGCATGTGCCCTCGCCGAGCGCCTCACCGAGCTCGACGTTGATCGTGCCCTCCGGCTCGGCGGGCGACCACGCAATGATCTGGTCTTCGGCCGTCATCAGCACGTCGCCCGACGCGGGGTTGTCGAGCGTGAACGCGGCGGGCAGATCGATCGCGAGCACCACCGGGTCACCGTCGGCGCGAACGAGTTCGAACCGAAAGCTGCGGCTGCCGTCGGCCGGCAGCGTCAGCGAGTATTCGACACGGGTGGCCTTGTCGATGCGCTGGGCTGGCTCGCCGTTGATCTCGAGGATGTCGGCGTCGCAAAGGCGAAGCGGAGTCCCGGGACCGTGCCGGTCGCCCTGCTCGAAGTCGATGGCGGCCCGCAGATCCCAGCCGCTGTCGATGACCACGGCGATCGCCGAGATCTCCTCGGTCGGGATGGGACAGCTGTCCCCGTCCTCGTTGGCGCACGCGGTCACCGTGAGGCACGCGGCCAGACCCACCCGCGCGACCACGCCCAGACACGCACCCGTGGCGGAGTGCATGGCTGCATGGGGGACACCCGCGAGGGCCCGCGACGCGCTTTGGAACCCCGACATCAGAACGGCTTGACCACGGCCATGATGACGACCGTGAGTAGAATGACGGTGGGAACCTCGTTGATGAGTCGGCACTGGCGGGAGGTGAGCGAGCACGTCCCAGCCGCCAGATCCTTGCGAACCTTGCCGGCATAGAACTGGTAGCCGAACAAGAACGCGAGCGCAGCGAGCTTGACGTGGAACCACCCGCTTTGCAGGTATCCCGAGAAGCTCCGGGACCACAGCCACACACCAAAGGTGGTGGTCAGGACCATCGCGGGCCAGCAGATCCCACGATACAGCCGCCGCTCCATCACCTCGAGCAAGCTCGTAATCGACCGATCCGTGGCGTTTTCCACGTGATAGACGTACAGACGAAAGATGTAGAACAACCCGGCAAACCACGTCACGACGAAGATGATGTGGAGAGCACGGAGCCACTGGTAGCTCACGCGGGCAACATACCAGCTCTGGTGCGCCGCCGCCCACGAAGGGGTCGATACGGGGCGCAGGGCAGGGGTGCTGTCGCTGTCGCGGCCTTGGCGCGAGCGCTCGAACCAGGCTTCGCCTTACGCGAGACCTCGGTGCGGTCGCTCGGGGCGCCCGCCCCCGAATTTGATACGGTTGGCATGGGTTGGGACGGTCAGTGGAAGAGACGGACGATCAGTCGACGACGCCGCCCAGTACTGCCGAGGATGGAGCAGCAACCAATGCCGAGGATGGCCGACGTGGAGAAGTACCGCTGGGACAGATCACGATCCGACAGGTGGTTCGGGTGAGTCGCGGCGAATCGCAACAAAGGGCCGCCGAGGCCAACCCGATGAACAGGCTCGTGCCGTATCTCGATCTGTTCGGGCGACTGTCCGACGACGAGCTGGCACGCCTGGCGTCGGTCCCGGCCGATGTCGCCGCCAACCTCCGCCAGCAAGTGGTGCAGGTCGACCGGGCCCTGACCCGGTTCACCGATCTGTTGCCGCGACTGAGCGACGCGGAGCTGGTCCGACTCACCAGCGCCACCCCCAAGACGATCCGGTTCTGGCGACTGTGCCAGCCGCGGTTCCCGATGGGTGCAGGGCCGGGCGAGTCCGCATGGACCGTCGCACGGGCGGCCGAGTCGCTGCGCCAGACCGCCTCATCGGCGGTGGTTGGCGTGCCTGCCCCCGTGGCCGCCGTGGCCGCCGCGCCCGCTCGGGCCGAGCCACTGGCACCCGAGCTGGCCGCCCGACGCAACGACCGACACCCCTCGGGGGAGACGCCACGCATTGGTGCTCCTGCGTATCGCATGCCCGCGTCCGAGCGTGACAGTGGGAGCTTTCGACACCGGGGCAGCCACCCCGAGCGCACGACACCGGCCGCCGCCGTCGCCACGTTCTCTCCGCCTCCGGAGCGTGCGGCCGCCAGCCTACGCCGCGGCTCATCGACAGAGCTGCCCGCGGTGACCGACTCCAGTCCCACCAGCTATCGGCACCACTCGTCCAAGGAGATTCCCGCGGCCGAGAACGAAGCCACGATGAGCGCCGACGCAGAGTCGACTCTGGTCCCGCACACTGGCGAGCCGCATGAAAAGCAGCGCGCCGCCTCCGAGCAGATGGGCTTCGACGGTGCTCCGTTCCCGGGATACGACGACTCGACCCCCATGCCGCCCGGCGACGAAGATGGGATCTTCATCGGTCTGGAGCTGCCCGATCCGCGCAACCTTCCGCAGCATGGGCCGCCCCAAGACTCACAGCACGGCCACGACGGCGGTGAGTAGCCGCTACTGCGGGTCGATCTGATCGCGCATGCCTTCGACCCAACGGTCCAGTCCGTCGAGGGTCGACGCGATCAACGAGGGATCGGCGTCGAGGTTGGCCATGCACGAGGCCAGCTTGCGGCGCGCGACCCGAAGCCTGGTGCGCACGGTGCCCTCGGGGACGCCCAGCACATCGGCAACCTCGCGGCCGCTCAGGCCCTCCCAGTAGTAGAGCTCGACCGCGAGCTGCTCGTCGAGGGGAATGCGGCGCAAGGCCGAGAGCAACAGTCGGGGGTCCTGGCGTTCCACGACCTGGGCGCTGGGTGAGGCGCCCAGGACGAACAGCGAGGTCACCCCCGTGTCCATGGATCCGGTGCCGCGGTACAGGCCC
>JAHZJA010001246.1 GCA_022601155.1 Deltaproteobacteria bacterium
CGGCGACATTGACCGTTTGCCGCTCGCGTTGGAGCACATCGCCTTGCCACTCGCGGTACAACCCACCCCACCGAGATAGATCCGCTCCTGCCTCTGCGTCCCCGCCTGGTTGACCCTGACCTTCCGTACCCGGTTGCCCGCGGCGTCGTAGACGAACCACACATCGCCGCCACGACCGAGATCGGCGTGCTGCATGCGGTTGGCGTGATCCCAGCCGACGGTGCCGAGATGGGGCATCGCCGTCATGTTGCCGTGGACATCGTGCGCATAGGTGTGACTGCCTGCTCCGGGCGTAGGGTTTCCCGGGGCTGACGTCGCGAGCAGGTGACTGCCCGCCGCGTCGTACTGGTATGTCCGAGTCCAGCTGGCGCCTGTGGCAGCGTGCTGCACTTGGGCGATGTTGCCGACCGCATCGTACAGATAGGTCTCCACCCAGCTGCGCAGTGCGGCTGGATCATTCGGATCGGGCAGTGGCCCCGGCGTGAGCTCCGACGAGACCGGCTGCCCCTGCGAGACGTGCTCACGCCCCTGCGCGACCGCGAGCTGATACCTGGCGTCGTACTCGAACCGCTGTCGTGGCGAGACCTGGGCGTTGGCGAAGAAGACGGTCTGCTGTGCGAGGTCGTCGATCTCGACTGCGACCTCATCAGGGCATTGGACAAGGCGTCCCGACGCGAGCGGCGAACACCGGACCTCCATATGGTCCCGCGGCGTCGAGCCCCGTTCTGGGTGGGGTCCATCACTCTTACCGAAGGGCGGCCTGAGCCGCGGATGGACCAAGTAGCCAGCGCGCACCTCGAACGCGGTGCCAAGCGTCTGTCGATGAAGAGGTTCGAATTCGCTCGACGGCATGCCTGGCGCTGTAGGCCGAGGGCTCATGGATCGCTCGGCGAAGGGCCCCGCGTTCCGCGGTCGCGTCACACCCCGACTCGAGGGGGTCTGTCGAGTGTGCCCCGCTCAGAGGACCTCGACCACGGGCAACGCGATGGTTGGGTCCTCGTTCAACTACATCCTCGTCGGTAGCGTGGGCCCCGTGGGTACAGGGACTCGTGGGCACGACCGCCCTACGGGCTCGCTTCATATCGACGACACCACGGAAATGGGAACACATGAAGAATGTCATTTTCACGATTCTCGCGATGGGCTTGGCCACGCAGCTCGGCTGCGACCAGGAAACAGACGATCTCGATGAGCGCGTGTACGAGTCCATCGCCGCGGAGAACATGATCCTGGTGCCCGTCGCGGAGGGCGAGTCTCCGCGGGGGATCGCTCGAGTACAAACCGAGAGTGAGCTGGAGCCGGAGGATGGCGAGCCGCTTGGACTCGCAGCGTCCGATGACCCCTCGGAGGCCATGTGCTGGGTCACTTTGGAATGGTGCGTCGACCCCGACAACGGCGGGGTGAAGTGCACCTGGACCCCAGGCTGCACGGCTGACCAGATCTTCGAACACTGCTCGGCCCTCGTCTACCAGAACTGCTGATTGGTCGAGGTGCCTGCGCTGCCCCATCGGAAGGCAGCGCAGGCACCTCGCGTCTGGTCCACGTCTGCCTGTCAGCCGCCGAGCAAGCCGTCGAAGCTGTGCTGCGTGATCGGGTGATACCCCGCCCGCGCCCCCGCCGTAGATCGGCTTGGCATCTTCACCGCGCCCGGCGTCCAGCAGCGACTCGTACAACGGCATCAGAATTTCGAAGCCGGTTCATCGCAACGCCTTCTACAACTAGTAGCCAGCCTTGGCGCGAAGCGCCGCGAGCTCGATTTCGGGCGGCGCGGTCCCCGTTCGGTTCTCGGTGGTCGACACTACCGGCGAGCATCCACGCCGGATCCACGAGCGAGCGGTGGGGGCGGGATGCGGAGGCGAGGGTTTCTCCAAGACGGTGAGAAATGGGAGCGAGATGACGTTCCATTCCGCAACGGGAGGGACGGGCGCGTGCCCCTCCGCAGCCGATTCGTGTATCGTAGGCGGTTCACTTACGCTCGCGTACAACGACGACCTCGGTCAGGCGTGGACGCTCACCGTACCGGCAATGACCTGGGCCCAATGAACTGGCCTCCTCACCGCTGTCGTTTCACCCTCATCACAACGCTTGTTGTTCCGGGCATGGGTGCGTGCGGTGCAGAGCCCATACCGCCTCCTATCGTCTGGGAAGGCGAGCACCTGCGCTTCGGCACTGACGCTGACGAGTCTGAGCTGTGCGCAGGAACGCTGCCCTACCTTGACGGGGCGGTGGGCTACCTTGGTGAGGTGTTCCATGTGTCCCGTCCGTCGGTCGACTACTATTGGATGCCGGATGGAGTCGAGCCATTTTGTGCGGAGGGAGCACTCGGTTGCGGAAGTGACGAAGGCGTGTTTTCGCGCTTGGCCATTCATCAGCACGAGTTGGTGCACGGCGTTCGACACCCAAGAACGATGGCGCTGCCGTTTGAAGAAGGGTTGGCAGAGGCGTTCGGCGACGACTGGGCTCCTCCCTACGACCTGAGCTCAGATACTATCTCCGTGCTACGGGACCCGGCGGAGCACTTCCCTGGGAACGGCTACGGCCGGGCGGGCCACTACATGTCCTACTTGCTTGCGACCTACGGGCTCGACACCGTACTTGAACTGGAATCCAATACCAGCTACCACGGGACCGGGAGCGCGCATCTGGAGCGAGCGTTCGAGGACGTCTTTGGGCAGAGCCTCGAATCTTCCGTGACAGAGTATGAGCGCGACTATCCGCGTTGCAAAATGAGGACATATCGCAACAAGATGTACGATTGCTCTCGGCAGGTCGTCGCCGCTCCGACGACTATTGGGGACACGATCGAGCACATCGTCTCGATGAAATGTGATGATCCCACAGTGGCTGGGCTACGCTCGGGGCACCGGTGGACGACGGTCAGTCTAGAGATCGCGGAGCCCAGCCGCTACTATATCGTCGTTGGCCCCCACGACTCCCCAGCGATGGAGCTGATGGAGATTCGTCGGTGTGACGCATCCTGCTTCGACTACGAAAATGACGTCATCAACTCCACTACTGGGTATGAGATTGGGGCGGGATTCTGCCTGGAACCAGGACGGTACCTGTTTCGCTTCGCGATCGACGAAGATCTCGAGGGCGAGTACTCGTTGAACGTCACTCGTACCGAAAACTACACATCTTGCAACTTTGAGTGAGCATTGCCCTCGTGCTGGCTATTGGCCCCATCCCAGCTGCGGCTCATCACATTTGGCAGGTACCGCGTCGCATGCGCGCGCGAGTGTAGCGTGCGGCAGGGGATCATTGGCCGCAAATTTGAATTCGTCCCCCACGCGCGGCCCTAGGACGTTCGGGCGCAGTCCCCCCGACCAGGCCCCTGTGAAGACGTTCGGGTGGAAGGTCGCACCCGCTGTACGTAGACTGAGCACGTGACCTCCGCCGCGAAGAAGGTGCTCGATGACGCCCTGGCGCTCCCGGATGACGAGCGCCGACGGGTCGCGGAGGCCCTCCTCCACGCGCTGCCTATCGAGACGGCCGACGAGATCGAAATCGCGT
Organism: Deltaproteobacteria bacterium; assembly: GCA_022601155.1. Lineage (GTDB taxonomy): Bacteria > Myxococcota_A > Polyangia > Nannocystales > Nannocystaceae > Paraliomyxa. The sequence goes on from JAHZJA010001246.1 coordinate 3,514, forward strand.
GGCTGGAAGAGGCCCGTCAGCGAGCCGGCCGCCTCGAACGGGGCGAAGTGAACGCACGCGACGGCGAGACTGCCCTCGCCTCGCTCGAAGCCAAGCTCCGAGGCATTCACGCGGGGTGAGTCGGTACGAGACCAAACGACGGATCTTCGGCCTCCGCGTTGGTCCATGGCCTCACGGCCGTCGGTGCTCGTTGATGCGCGCGGCTCGGGAGTCGGATCTGAGCAAGCGGGTCTGGCCCGATCGGGTAGTCGACGAACTGCCCGACGAGCCGGTGGCGCGTCGGTCTTCGGCGGCTATGGTTCGTGCCTGTGCCTGCCCATTTTGGTCGTAGTCCCGAGACCGACAGTTCAGGTCGCTCGACGTTCGGTTCTGCAACTGGCTTTGGTTCTGCCCCAACCTCGGTCGAGGGAATTCCAGATCAACAGGGTGCTCCAAGCCCCGTGCCTACGCCGTTGCTGCCCAAGGGCGGCGGGGCGATTCGAGGGCTGGGCGAGCAGTTTCAGATGGCCGCGTTCACCGGGACGGGGTCGCTCACGATTCCGGTGAACACGTCGCCGGGGCGTGGTGGGTTTGGACCGCAGATCTCGCTGCGCTACGACTCCGGTGCTGGCAATGGGCCGTTCGGGCTCGGGATGTCGCTGTCGCCTCCGTCGATCTCGCGGCGAACCGATCGGGGGTTGCCGTGGTACGGGGATCGTGACGACAGCGATGACTTCCAGCTGACGGGTGCCGAAGACCTCGTGCCCGTGCTGGTGGAGACGGCGAGCGGCTGGGAGAAGTACGAACGAATTGAGGACGATGACGCCAGCTCGAACCCGGGTCCGGGACTGCGCTCACTCGCCGTTAGCCCTGATACGGCGTGCTGGTAAGTCTACTCCTTCCGATACCTGGTCGAGTGCATGTTCCACGACCTCAAGAGATTTCGTCGTATTGCCACTCGGTACGAGAAGCGCGCGCGCACCTACGTCGGGATGACCTCCCTGGCATGCGCGATGATTCTGCCACGCCTGACTACTGCAGTGGCACCGCGACGCTTTTCGGCTCCACTGGCGTCGCAAGACCCGTACGAACGCCAAACCGCGGATTGACTCCAAGACCGTGGCCTTGATCCGGAAAATGGCGGCCAACAATCGCCTATGGGGGGCAGAGCGGATTCGGGGAGAATTGCTGAAGCTCGGTATCCGCGTCAGCAAACGAACGATCCAGAAGTACATCGAGCCTACCAGGAAGCGCCCGCGGGGGCAGAACTGGGCCACCTTCATCGACAACCATCGGGCCGAGGTCTGGTCCTGCGACTTCCTCCAGCTCGTCGATGTTCGCTTCGCGCCCATCTTTGCCTTCTTCATCATGGAGTTGGATCGGCGGCGCATGGTTCACGTGGGTGTCACTCGGGAGCCGTCGCCCGAGTGGGTCACGCAGCAACGGCGGTCGGCAACTTCGAGCGGAGCGAGCCCACGGTTCCTCATCCGCGATCGCGACGCGAAATTCGGCAGGGATTTCGACCGTGGGGCTGAACTGACCGGCATCAAGATCGTGACGACGGCTGTGCGAGCTCCAAACATGAACGCCGAGTGCGAGCCATTTCTTGGCAGCGTACGCCGGGAGTGCCTGGACCATGTGCTCGTGCTTGGAGAGCACCAGCTGTTGCGGATCCTTCGCGAGTACGTCGGCTACCACAATGATCTGCGACCTCATCAGGGCATTGGACAAGGCGTCCCCACGCGAGCCGCGAACACCGGGTCTCCATGTGGTCCCGTGGCGTCGAGCCCCGTTCGGGGTGGGCTCCATCACTCGTATCGGAGGGCGGCCTGAGCCGCGGATGAACCAAGTAGCCACCACGACCCCGGTGTAGCGCCTATCGCCATTCGCGGTATCCCTCAAACTCCCAATCGAATTTTCGACGTAGCTTTTCCACACAACCTTCCCAGGAGTCTGCGGTGCACTGCTCGACAACACTCTCAAGCCAGATCCACACGAAGTCGAAATCATATTCCGGAACCACTAGAATCCTTCCGGATGTGATCGTTCCGTCTTCCCGAACGGGAAGTCGGGCAATACCGCGTGGAGTGACCACCTGCAGTGCGAACGAGTCCGACCCTTTCCCCTTTCGCCGTCCAATATCGACCTCCAGGATGATTGCGACATCCCCGGGGTCGTCTGGATCAAAAGTCCGCAAGTTTGGGTGTTCGAAGGTTCCCACGCCATGAATGACTGGTTTCATCTGTGTTTTCCTCATCTCGCGCACTAGCGAACATGAACGTTCGAGACGCTCTGCTGGTCGAACCAGTCGGAGTTCCTGCTCCGGCGCTCGTGAAGATTGGCTTGCGTCCCTGTGCGAGCGTGGCTGCTGTCCTTTGATGTTGGCATTCTGACCATTCTCTTCCCATCCGCAGACTCCATCCAGAACTCCCCTTTTTGGCCACGCTTGGTCACTTTAGCACCTGGTCCCAAGAAACTGTCTGCAAGCTTCCGCACTTCACGAGGACTCATAGCCCTCGTGGTCCCCGAGTTGCCCGGCGAAGCCGCTCGCTTTTGAATTTGACGCAACTGTTTGCGAAGATGCTTTTTAGCCCGCCCCCCCTGCAGGAGCATCGGCTTGGGGGTGGTGTCGGCGGTCCGGAGCTCTGCCTTGGCGTCGGATTGGCTCTGCGCGGCGCCGCGATCGGACTCGGTCTTGGGGGTCGGCCTCGCCGTCGCAGGCGAGCACGCCCAGGCACAGGGCGGTAAGAGGAACGAGGGTGGTCAGCGTGGTGCGGTACATGGTGGTGGTCCGTGGGTGGTCTTGGGTCACGGGTGGGGAAGGGGGCTCGGGATGCACCCCCGGCGTGTCCCGCGGGGCGGTCCGGCTCTTCGACGCCTCGCGTGGGCCGGGTCGGCGGGCCCGGGCCGGGCCTCGTGGGTGGGGGTGTCAACGGCTCGATCCAGGGGTCGGTATAGAGCCGCACGGAATTTGCTCGCGGCCGCAAACGACCGCACTGGGGCCCTGGAGCGGGGAATTCGACGGGCGTTCGGGGGCGTGGCCGGTCCGGTCCCCGCCCGGAGGAATAGGGGATGGCCGCGCCAGTACTTCATGATCGCAACACGTACCGTATGAGCGAGCCCACGTCCCGCCTCGATCCCTTCGATGCCGCCCTGGTCGTCGGCGTGCTCGCGGCGGCTGCATTCGCCGGGATGCTGATGGTGATCGCCCACTACACCCTGCTCGACTACCTCGCCGGGATCTGGCTGATCTGCGCCGTGCTGTCCGGTGCAGCGTGGCTGACCCTGGGAACCTGGACCCCGAGATCCTCGCGGACGGGCGGGCTGTTGGTCCTGGTCGCGTTCATCGTGATCGAAGCCATCGCACTCGCACCGCTGGTGTTGGTCGGCTGGGACGTCGCGGGGCCCCGCGCGGTGCTGGGGGCCGGCATGGCGACGGGCATGGTCTTTGCGGGGTTGGTGCTCACCGCCCTGCTCAAGCCCACCACGGAGCTCGAGCCCATCGATACCCTCACCGTGTTCGGGATGCTCGTGACCGGGGTCGTCGTGACCGGGGTTGGACTCGGCTTGCCCCTGCGCCTGCTGTGGGCCACGCCGCTGCTGTTCGTGACCGGGGTGCTGGCGCTCCACCTGGTGGCGCGCGTGGCCGCGTCCTCCCCCCGGGAGGACGCGCTGTCGGGGGGGACGGTGCTGTTCGGCTGCATGTCGGTGCTGTTCGCCGAGCTGACGCACTACTTCACCACGATGGTGCGCCCCGACGTTGACCTGTGGTCGGC
>JAHZJA010001247.1 GCA_022601155.1 Deltaproteobacteria bacterium
GTCCGATTGCGGTCGCGTCCGCGAAGTTCTTCGCATCGATTCCGGCCGAGAACGAGATCGGATAGGCGTCGCCAAACGTCTCGCGGAAGCGGCCGACCAGGTTCATCGCCAGCACGTGCAGCGGTGCCCCCGACAGGTACATCTCCTTTTCCTTGGCAGGAAAGAACTTCCGGTGGTTTTCGACGATGAGGGTATTGCTGAACTTGACCCCAAAGTGGAGGTTGCGCGCCGCCGCCTTGGCGCCCAGGCGCTCCACGAAGCCCACCGCCTGCTCCCACTTGGCGTCGTTGTCGAAGGCGGCGTCGGGTACGTGTTGCTCGGTGTAGCCCAGGTTGTCCCGCAGTAGCTCGCGCAGTCGCGAAGGCCCCAGCAGCGTGGGGTTGAGCTTGACGATGCAGTGGAGTCCTACGTCTTCGAGCAGGTACTCGATGATCCCCTCGATCTCGTCGGGCGGGCAGCCGTGGAACGTGCTGAGGGTGAGGGTGTCCGACAGCGTGGTCGTGAAGTCGAGGTCGCGGTACTCGGCGAACTGCGGCGGGATCTCGGCGCGGAGGCGGTCGACGACCTCCGTGGCGTTCATCATGCCCCGTACGAAGTGTTGGACCCGGTCGGAGCGGATTCCGGCCAGGTCGTAGCCGACGCTCATGTCGTAGACCAGCGGTGCGAAGCTGGGGGTCGTGGGCAGCCGGCCCGATGCCTCGAGCATCCGGATCAGCATCGCTCCCTTGACGTACTCGTCGAGTGATTGCTCGAGCTTGAGCTCCTGAGACCACTCGACGTTGTAGCCGACCGTCTGCATGTCGATGCACGGGCGCGGGATGTCCAGCTCGTCGAGGATCTGAACGGTCTTGAGCTCGAAGATGCGACAGCCGGCGAGCCACGACAGCACGATGTTCTGCGCCATCTGGCTCTGGGGGCCCGCTGCAGGCCCCAGCGGGCTGCCCGCGACGTGTCCCTGGAACACCACCGAGGTGTCATGCCGGTCGTCGCCGCACGAGAACTTGCGTCGGGGAAGGTGGAAGATGGCGTCGTGCTCGTCGAGCTCCCGAAACATGCGGGTGACGAGGGCACCGAAGGAATAGGGTCGCAGCTCGGCCATGGCGGGTCTATCGAGGCGTGGGGCGGAGGGAGGAACGCGCCTGCCAACCGTCGACAAGAGTACCCCAAAGCGCATGCCACCGATCGACCCTCGGCCCCGCCTGATGGTAGGATCGACGCGACGACTGGGCTGCGGATGGAACAACCCCTGGACACCGTGCATCTGCACGTCAACGGCCAACTGCACGAGGTCCGTGGCGTGTCTCCCACGACGACCTTGCTCGAGTACCTGCGAGGTCTCGCGGCGCTCGCTGGCACCAAAGAAGGCTGTGCCGAAGGCGATTGCGGTGCGTGTACGGTGGTCGTGGTCGATGCCGAAGCCCCCGGTGGTCCCCGGTTTCGGGCCGTCAACAGCTGCTTGCTGTTGTTGCCGCTGCTGCACGGTACGCACATCTATACGGTGGAAGCCCTACGCGAGCCTGCGGCGCGCGGCGACGCTGGCTACCACCCGGTGCAGCAGGCATTGGTCGACGAGCTCGGGTCGCAGTGCGGCTACTGCACGCCGGGCGTCGTCATGTCGATGTTCGAGGCGTGCTACCGCGACGACCTCGATGCACCGTGGAAGGTCGACGATCAGATGTGCGGCAATCTGTGTCGGTGCACGGGCTATCGGCCGATCCGGGAAGCGACCCTGCAGATCGCTGGCCGTCGCCCCGACGACCGGTTCTCGGCCGCGCTGCGCGAGTACCCCGTGCAGCCCAAGCCAGGGCTTCGCTACCAAGAGGGCGGCCAGCGGTTCTGGGTGCCGCGCTCGTGGCCCGAGCTGTTCGAGATCACCGCGGCCCACCCCGAGCATCGGTTCGTGATGGGCGCGACCGATCTGGGGCTCGACGTGACCAAGAAGGGCGAGCGGTTCGAGGCCCTGGTGTCGCTGCATGCCATGCCCCAGCTGCGGGAGCTTCGACATGCGGAGGGGCGCTGGGTCATCGGCGCGACGGTGCGGCTGGCCGATCTCGAGGACGCCACCGACCACGCGCTCCCGCCGATCGCTCGCATGCTTCGCTTCTTCGGCTCGCGGCAGATCAAGAACAGCGCCACGGTTGGCGGCAACCTGTGCAATGCCTCGCCCATCGGGGATCTGGCTCCGGTGCTGCTGGCGCTCGGAGCCGATGTCGTGGTCCGAGGGCCCACAGGCGAGCGAACGGTGCCGATCGACGAGTTCTTCGTGGGGTATCGCCGCACTGCAATGGCCCCGGGTGAGCTGCTGTGCCGCGTGGAGCTGTCCGATCCCCCCGCGTCCGCCAGGATCGGTGCGTACAAGGTGTCCAAGCGTCGCGAGATGGACATCAGCGCGGTCGCGGCTGGCCTTCGCGTCGATGTGCACGAGGGCGTGGTGCAGTCGGCTCGGTTCGGGTTTGGAGGCATGGCGGCGACACCCGCTCGCGCCCACCATGCCGAGGCAGCCATCGTGGGGCAACCGTGGTCGTCGGCCAGCTGCGAGCTGGCGGCCCAGGCCCTCGCCGCCGATTTCACCCCGATGTCCGACCACCGGGGCTCGGCGTGGTTTCGAACGACGGTGGCGGCCAATCTCATCCGTGGCCTGTTCGACGACACGGCCCGCGACCCCATGCCCCGGCTCGCCGATCGCCCCAGCGGCACGGTGCTGGGGCACGGTCTCGCCACCTCGACCAACCCACCCACCGGGCCCGTGCCGTGAAGAATCAAGGTCTCCCGCCCAGTCCGCTCCATCGCCCCTCGATCCACGAAAGTGGCTATCGACACGCGTCGGGGCAGGCGCGCTATGTCGACGACTGGCCACTGCCACCGGGCACCGGGCATGGCTGGGTGGTGACGTCACCCCACGCACACGCCCGCATCGTGGCTCGCGACGCGAGCGAGGCCCAGGCCCGACCCGGGGTGCGTGCGGTGTTGTTCGCCGACGCCATTCCGGGGTCGCGGCACATCGGGCCCATCGTTCACGACGAGGAACTGCTGGCCACCGAGTTCGTGCACTACGTGGGGCAACCGGTGGCACTGATCGTTGCCGACGACCTGACCTCGGCGCGTGATGCCGCGGCCGCGGTGGCGGTGGAGTACGAGCCCCTCGCGGCAGTCCACAGCATCGACGAAGCGATCGAGCAGGACTCGTACATCGGCGAGCCTCATGTGATCGCGCGTGGTGATGTCGATGCGGTGCTGGATGCCGCGTCCGTGCGCGTGACGGGCGAGGTTCGGACGGGGGCGCAGGACCACTTCTATCTCGAGACCCAGGCCGCCCTCGTGCTGCCCGAGGAGGACGGCAACTTCACGGTGCTGTCGTCCACCCAGCATCCCACCGAGATTCAGCGCGAGGTCGCGACGGTGCTCGGGGTCGGTGCTCACCGTGTCGTGTGTGAAGTGCCGCGGATGGGTGGTGGGTTCGGAGGCAAAGAGTCCCAGGCGACCCCCTTTGCGTGCTTGGCCGCGTTGGGTGCGTGGTCGACCGGTCGGCCCACCAAGGTGTGGCTCAACCGCGAGGCCGACATGCGGATCACGGGCAAGCGTCATCCGGTCCTGGGTCACTACGACGCCGCGTTCGACGAGCAAGGCCAGCTTCTGGGGATGCGCGCGGAGATCTGGAGCGACGGCGGGTTCTCGGCCGACCTCTCGCTCCCGGTCCTCGATCGCGCCTTGTTCCACCTGGACAACGCCTACTTCGTGCCCGCGCTGCACTTCGTGGGACGGGCGTGTCGCACCAACCATGCCTCGAACACCGCCTTCCGAGGCTTTGGAGGCCCGCAGGGCATGGTGGTGGTGGAGGAGGTGCTCAATCGAGCCGCCGAGCGACTGGGCCTCGACCCGGCGCAGGTTCGGGCGCGGAACTTCTATGGCCCCACGCCCCGTGATCGCGCGCCGTATGGTCAGGAGATTCGGTACGAGCACAACCGGCTGTCGCGGGTGCACACCGAGCTGATGGCCAGCAGCGACTACGAGGCCCGGCGGGCGTCGATCGAGCAACACAACGCCAGCTCGCCGTGGGTCAAGCGCGGCGTGGGCTACCAGCCGGTCAAGTTCGGGATCTCGTTCACCAAGGCGATCCTCAACCAAGCCGGAGCGTTCGTGCTGATCTACTCCGATGGCACGGTGCAGCTCAATCACGGTGGCACCGAGATGGGGCAGGGGCTGCACACCAAGATGCGGGCCGTCTGCGCGCAC
>JAHZJA010001248.1 GCA_022601155.1 Deltaproteobacteria bacterium
GGGGAACAGCAGCGCACTCCCGAGGACTCGCCGCTCGCCCAGGAGCCCCGTAATTCTCAGTGTTTAGACGGAACAGACGCACGATGTCGCGGCGTCGAGGATCACGGGGCCGAAGTATCCGAAGTATCCCCCATTTCGGGCCGAGGAAACTTCGAGCGGCGCCATGGCTGAGATACTGGGGCAACCACTCCTACCCGCCGTGATCCCGTCCCTCACCCTGCTCGCCATGCTTTGCGCCGCCACCGCCGACATGACCCCGCCTGCGCCCGCGCAGGCCACGGTGGAGCTGCGCCTGACATCGGTCGACGAGGGGGACGCCAAGCTTCTGGAGCAGTCGCTGCGCCACCAGCTCAGCGACCGACTGCTGCAAGACGGGTATCGCCTGGTCCCCGACGGCGAGCCTGCCGGAGTGGGGGTGTGGATCCACCTCGATGGCACGCAGGTGCGGGTGCTGGCCCGCGGCACTGGGGATCGCGAGCAGACGGTGGCGGGGGGGGATCCCAAGGTCGTGGTGCTCGAGGTCTTGCAGCTGACGACCGGGCTCGTCGACGAGGTCCGTCCCGACCAGACCGTCGAGCGAGCCGCCGTCGCCCTGCAGCTGGCCCCTGGAATCGGCGACCCGCAGTTGCGCGAGCATTTGCAGACGGGTCTGCTCGCCCGTGGTTTTGCGCTCACCCGCTCGCCAACGCCCACCGACCAGCGGCTTTGCGTGAGGGCCGACGGTGATGCGCTCGCCGTGCACACCGTCACCGGGTCGCAGGAGTGCCTGGCCGATGCCCCGACCACCCTGGTGCCCCAGGCAACCGCCCTCCCGGCCCGCGCACTGATGCTGCTCGATACCGCCGCTGTCTCGCTGGACCAGCACGCGCAGGCCCAGTCGGAGGCCTCTGCCACCACGGCGACCGAGCCCGTGCCCGAGCCCGTGTTCGTGCCCATGGCCGTCGAGCCGCGCACCATGGCTCCTCCCGCCACCGGTGCGCCCGAGGCCGCGAACACACCGCCCGAAGACGCCGAGGGCTCGCTCGACAACCGCATCCCCAGCTTCACGATGACAGGCCACGGCGGTCTGGTCGGACGCGGCGGAGGGACCGACGGCCACTTTGGCTTCCGGCTTCGTACCGGCGGCCGACGATGGCTCGGCGGCGGCCTCGAGCTGACGATGATCCCCGCTGTCGCATCCAACCTGCGGGTGTTCGAAGCCATCCCCGCCGCGGTGTTCGACTGGCGCTTGCCCTTCTCCAAGCGCGGCCTGGTCGCCCTCGCCGCCATGGGCGGACTCCACGTCCATCACTATCGGCAGGGCGGCTCGCTCGGCGACCGGGGCACCAGGCTGGGCCCCAGCGTCGGCACCACCGTGCGCCTGACGATGCTGGGTGAGCGCGGCCTGGTCGCCTTCGCCGGCCTGCGTGCGGGCTGGTCGGGGGGAAGGTGGGTGCACGTCCTCAGTGGTCGTTCGACCTGGCGACGCTCGGCGATGCTGATCGGCTTCGAGGTCGGCCTGGGCTGGGACTTCCCGTGGAGGGGTCGGTCGTGAGCGAGCATGCCGAGGCCGCGACCCGCCCCCTGACCCGCGAGCAGCTGGGCGAGACGCTCGATCGGCTTTATCGCCAGCATCACCGGGCCGTGTTTCACATCGCACTGCGCTACGGGCTCGGCGACGAGCAGTGGGCCCACGACATCGCGCACGACGTCTTCGTCGCGCTTCTCGATCGCTTGCCGTCGCTGGACGACCACGACGACCTCGACGGCTGGCTGTACCGCGTCGCGACCAACCGATGCCTGCGCAAGCTCCGAAGAGAGCGCTTCCTGCGTCACGACATCATCCGGTGGCTGCGGATCACCGGGCCCGGACAAGGTCCCTCGATCGAAGGTCGGGTCTTCGCTCGGCACGAGCTGGAGCGCACCCGGAAGATGCTCGCCACGCTGCCGCCTCGCGAGCGGGTCGTCGTGTGCATGTGTCACCTCGACGGCAAGTCGCAGCGCGAAGCCTGCGAGATCCTCGGGCTGTCCAAGGGCTACGTCTCCAAGCTGCTCGCCCGCGGCATGGAGAGGCTGGAAGAGGCCCTCAATGACTGAGCCCACCTCCAAGGCCTTGCAGCGCCTGCGGGCGCTCGACCAGGCCACGGCACGACGCGGCGCCTCCGTTCAGACCCGCGAGCGGCTGCGCCGTCGACTGCGACACCAGGCCGCCGCCCAACCCTTCGTCCAGCGGCTGCGATGGTGGCCGGTGATCGCGTTCGCGGCCGGAGCGATCACCATGGCCTTGTTCGTGGCCAAGGGTCTGTCGACCCCGTCGACCAGCCCTCGCGCCGAGGCCACGGAGCCGTCCATCGCGGTTGCCCAGCCCACCGCCAAAGTCGCCGAGGACGCGACGAGCCCGGCCGCTGCCACGTCACCACCGTGCGCCGAGCCCGTCGACGGACCGATGCACCTGGCGGCCGACGGCTGTGCACAGGGGCAGGGCGTACGTCTGACCGCAGTGTTGGAGACGCAGCTGCAGTGGACCACCGATCGCATCGAGCTGCAGTCGGGTGAGCTCATCTTCGACGTCGACCCTCGCCCGGAGCGACCGCTGCACGTGGTGGTGGGAGCCCTCGATGTCGAGGTGGTCGGGACCCGCTTCATCGTCCACGGCGGCGAGCCGGCGTGGATCTCCGTGCTCGAGGGGCATGTGCGGGTGCGGGCGAGCGGCGGACCACCCCAAGATCTGCTCCGCGGCCAGCGGTTCGAACAGCCCCGCCCCGAGCCTCCGCCCACCACCACACCGACTCCATCGCGGCGTCGGACCGAGCCCCGAGCGCCGCGCAACGTAGGGCTCGACGCGTGTCTCGAACAGGTGGCCAAGCTGCGGCGCGAGGGATCGTACCGAGAGGCGGTTCAGCGACTTCGAGACCAGGACCAACGCGGGTGGACGGCGCGTGCGCGACAGCTGATCTCCTACGAGATCGGGACCCTGCTCGAGCGCCAGATCGGTGACGCCCCGGCCGCGTGCGCCCATTGGTCGGAGCACCAGCGACGCTACCCCAAAGGCCGGCACGCCCAGATCGTCTCCCGCGCACTGACACGGCTGGGCTGCGAAGACAGCGGCTAGGCCGCCACCCGGTGCTACGGTTGTCGGCATGAGGTGCGCGCAACGTCTCGGTGCCACGGTGCTTGGTTTCACGGCGCTGGCGTGCACCTCGAGTCCGTCGGGCGCAGCTCACTGGCAGCGCGCCTGCGAGCACATGAACTCCCTCGCCGCCGAAGACCAGTCCGACCCAGATCTTGCCGCGTGCGTTGCGTCGTACCGTGAAGTCCCGCTGGCCATCGCCGACGATGTCGCGCGGTGCGTGCTGGAGCTGAAGCAATGGCCCCGCTCCAGTGACTCGGGGCGCCCCGCCTCGTGGTCGTGCTGGCATGACGAGACCCGCGAATACTTCGAGCGCATCGAGCACGAACAACAGGCACTCGATGCCGTCATGGAGGCCATCGAGCAGTACGAGCGGGCGCACGACGGACCCCCGACGTCACTGGCCGACATGCCGGCCGGCACCCGGGTTCGAGACGCATGGGGCACGGACTATCGGTACACGCCCAGCCCGGGAACATCGCTGGTGTCCGCCGGTCCCGACCGAGCGTTCGACACCCCCGACGATCTCCAAGGCACCCAAGAGTTCATCTACTTCCAGTTCTGAGGAACACGAGGGATGGGGCTGCCCCACCCATTGGACTACGCCGCGATGATGAACCGACCGAGACGGCCCTGGCGGTCGTGCCGCACTCGACACGGTACGACGCCGCTCGGGCTTCCACGGGTGCGTTCCTACGAACGGGCTCCGCCCGCTGAGCGTACGCGGTCGAGTTCACACGGGCCAGACCAGGACACCACGGTCGACAGCCAGCCAGCGCCTTCGAAACGGACCGTGCCGATTCGAGCCACGCAGAGGAAACCGTACCGAGTTCGGTTGTATGGAGTACGGCAGGGGCGAAGACCGGCACTGTCGTCACGCGGCTGCGCCTCCGTGGCCTCTGCCCATGCCCAGCGTCGCTCCATTGTCTGCACCCACCATCGAGCGACTGTTCCCGTTCTTCTTCATCCTGGATGCAGATCTCGTCGTGGCCCGCCGCGGCCCGTCACTCGCTCGAATCGAGCCCGCGTTCGTCGAGGGAGCCCTCATCGACGAGTTGGTGGTGGTGGAGCGACCAATGGTGCCGCTCGACATCGACGCGCTGCGGGCCGTGGGGGAGCGGGTGGTCTCGGTTCGGCTTCGTGGCAGTGGCGTGGTGTTGCGGGGACAGCTCGTCGCGCAGCACGACGGCCCTGGAGTCACCTTCTTCGGCTCCCCCTCGGTGTCATCGGTCGAGGGGATGGCCGAGGCCGGCCTGTCGGTGAGCGACTTTGCGGTACACGATCCGGTGGCGGACTTCGTCTACCAGCTGGAGTCCAAGGACGCCCGGATCCGCGAGCTGACTCGATCACCAACGCTCGCGAGCGAGACCACCCAGCCGGCCATCACCACCCCAACACTGCCCGAGCAGCTGCTGCTGTCGTCGGTGAGCCACGAGCTACGCACGGCCCTCAATGGAATCCTGGGCATGAACGAGCTTGCCCGGACCGCGCGCTCGGACCACGAGCGCGATGAGTGGATGACGCGTGTCGACGACAATGCCAATGTCCTGCGGCATATCGTCGAAGACGTCCTGGAAGTCTGGCAGCTCGAGACAGGGGCGGTCACGCTGGAGACAGCCCCCACGTCGTTGGCTCGCGCACTCGAGCAGGTGGTCGGCGATGCCTGGACCGCCGCCGACGCCAAGGGCATCGACATCCGCGTCCAGGTCGACCCCCGACTCCCCGAGTGGGTTCAGGCCGATGGAACGCGAGTACGGCGGATATTGGGGTGCCTGGTCGACAACGCGGTCAAGTTCACCGACGTCGGACATGTCGCGGTCGTGCTCGAGTCGGTCCACGCAACGAGCTCGATGACGTCGGTCCGGCTGACGGTGACCGACACGGGGCCGGGGATCCCCAAGGCCCACCAAGCGCGGGTCTTCGACCGATTCTACCGCGCCGACACCTCCGCGACGCGACGACACGGCGGGGTGGGACTGGGTCTGACTTTGGCCAAGCTCCACGTCGGGGCGATGGGCGGACGTATCGAGCTCGACAGTGAGCCCGGCAGCGGCTGTCGGTTCATCGTCTCGCTCGAGTTCGAGCCGCTCGTGGGCCCCGGCATGGATCTCCCCGCGGTCGAACCGACGACGGAGGCGCCCATCCGCACGCACCCGACACCCGCACCACCGCTGAGAGTCCTGGTGGCGGAGGACAGCCCCGACAGCCGCCTCCTGGTGCGCACCGCACTCGAGCGCGAGGGGCACTGGGTCGACGAAGCCACCGACGGCGTGCAGGCTGTCGCGCGGGCCTGCGTGCGCGCCTACGACCTGATCTTCGTCGACATCGAGATGCCGGGGATGGACGGGATCGAGGCCGCGCGCTGCATTCGTGAGCACGAAGCGCGCACGGGGAGGCCTCCGTCGCCCATGGTGGTCCTCACCGCCCACGGTCTTCCGTCGTATCGGTCCCGGGCCCGAGACGTGGGCATCAACGCCTGTGTGTCCAAGCCGATCTCACGCCGAGAGCTGGTCTCGATCGCCCACGCCTACGGCTATCGCGACAGCGCGGAGGAGGAGCGAGCGCGGCACAGCTGCGCTGCGAAGAGCATACGACGGGAGGACGCGGTGGACGACGAACAGACGGCCACGACGAGCGCGACGGACGAGACGGACGAGACCAGCGGGACCGAAGACCTGGACGAGACCAGCGGGACCGAAGACCTGGACGAGACGGACGAGACCAGCGGAACCGACCAGACCGAGGCCGATCACGGCGGCCCCTTGGCCCCGCACCCCGAGTGCATGGATCCCGACACCCAGGACTTGTTCCCCGTGTTCTTGGACTCGCGCTACGAAGAGCTGACCCAGCTCCACGCGCTGATGGACCTCGGTGATCTGCCCCAGGTGAAGCGAGTCGGGCACACGCTCAAGGGGACCGGAGGCTGCTACGGGTATCCACTGCTGAGCGAGATCGGAGCCGCGCTGGAGTCGGCCGCGCGGGCCGACGACGAGGCCGCCGTCAGCCTGCAGGTTCGGCGATACACACGAACGATGCAGCGGATCCAGCGGTGGGTCGAAGCGACGGGGTGGGTGACGATGCCTGCGGTTCCCGAGGCATTCCAGGCTCCACGAAGCCGCAGCCACCAGGAGCAGCCAGAGCAATGAGTGCGGCGCGGGCAACCGACGCGGCCCCTGTGGTCGCGCCCGACGGTGCCCCCTCGGTTCGCGACAGCGAGTGCCGCAGCAGCGAGGAACGCTACCGCCAGCTGTTTCTCTCGTCGACCGATGCGTTCGTGGTCGTCGGTGAGGATGGCGCGCTGGTCGATCTCAACCCGGCGGCCTCGGTTCTGCTCGGGACCCACGGCCAGGGGTCCGATCCCAAGATCGGCATCCCGCCCGCCACGCTCGAGGTGCTCGGAGACGTCGCCGCCTCCACGTTCAGAGACGGCGCATACAACCGCTACCAGTCGCTGCCCCGGGGCAACGGCACCACGTTCGAAGCGGTCGTCTCGGCGAGCCTCAACCGGTTCGAACGCGAAGTCCTGGTCCTCATCCAAGATGTGACGGCGCGACGGGCCGCCGAGGCCAAGCTCCGCACCCTGTCGATGGTGGCGGAGCAAGCGGCGATCTCGGTGGTGATCGCCGACCCCGAAGGCAGAATCGAGTGGGCCAACGCCGCGTTCACGTCGCAGACCGGATACTCGCTCCAGGAGGTTCGCGGCCGAAGGCCAGGTCCGCTGCTTCAGGGGCCCGAGACCGACCCCGCAACGATGCAGATGCTGCGCGACAAGATCGCGGCCGCCGAGCCCGTCGAGGCCGAGATCCTCAACTACACGAAGAGCGGACGTCCGTACTGGGTCCGTCTGTCCATCACCCCGGTGTTCGACGAGTCGGGCAAGATCCAGCGGTTCTTCTCGCTCCAGACCGACGTGACCCAGGACAGGCGAGCCAAGCAGGAGCTTCGCCGGGCCAAGGCGCTGGCGGAAGAAAACAACCGACTCAAGAACCGGTTCCTCGCGACCGTCAGCCACGAGCTTCGCACGCCGCTCAACGCCGTCATCGGCATGACCGACCTGACGCTGCGCACCGAGCTCACCGACGAACAGCGCGACCTGCTGCGGGTGGTCGCCAGCAACGCCGAGACTCTGCTGACCACCATTGGCGACATTCTCGATCTGACCTCGGCCGAGGCCGGCCGCCTGACGCTGGGCGAGGTGGAATTCTCCGTCGTCGAGCTTTGCGAGTCGGTCTGCGAGGCCCTGAGCGCCAACCTCGATGGCTCGCGCGTGGAGCTGGTGTGTGCCTTCGATCGCTCGTTGCCCCCCACCGTGCTCGGCGATCCGCAGCGACTGCGCCAGATCCTCACCAACCTGGTCGGCAACGCGCTCAAGTTCACGTCGGACGGTCACGTCACCTTGCATGTCGGGACCACGGCGTGTGCACGGGGAGACCGACGGTTGCTGCTGTGTGTGGAAGACACGGGGATCGGTATTCCCAAGGACAAGCTCGATGCGATCTTCGAGAGCTTCGTGCAGTCCGATCCCGGCGACCGCCAGCGCTTTGGAGGCTCGGGGCTGGGGCTGTCGATTGCCAAAGAGCTGGTGACTCGGATGAACGGCCGCCTGTGGTGCGAGAGCGAGGTGGGGCGAGGGTCGCGGTTCTTCGTGGGTCTGCCCTTGCGGCCAGGTGCAGGTGACCAGTCGCCCCTGCGCCCCGACCCCGAGCTGTGCGGCAAACGCATCTTGGTCGTCGATCGGTGTCCCGCCGTCGCCCGAGCGTTGGAGGACATCCTCGGCGCGTTTGGCTTCGACGTGTACTGCGAGCCTTGCCACGAGAGCTTCGTGCGGCGACCGGTCGTCGATGCGTGGGACGTGGTGGTGATCGATGACCGCTGCGCCGATCAGCTGGAGCCCGGCCTGCTTCGAGATGCAGGCGCGGCGGTGGTGTTGTTGGGGCACATGGCCGACTACGGGCGCGGCCGCAGCCCCCACACCACGTTGCTCACCAAGCCGGTTCGGGTCGAGGCGTTGCGCCTGGCGTGCCGACAAGCGCTGGGTCTGCGGGGGATCGACGGCAACGAGTCCGTCGTCGCCGAGGCCCCCGGCTCCGTCGCCCCCGGCCGCGTGATGGTGCTCGGAGCCAGCTCGATCTCGTGGCTGGTCAAGGCTCGTCTCGTCGATCATCACTACGATGTCCGCCACGTGCACGATGGCCAGCAGGCACTCGAGGCGGCCATGGTCCAACGGTTCGACATCGTCTTCACCGATCTCGAGCTGCCCGACATGGACGGCTTCGAATTCATCGGTCGCCTGCGGCGAAGCGAGGAGCGCGACTCGAAGCGTCGGACGCCCCTCGTCGCAGTGGCCAGCCACCCCACGCCGACGACGCGTAGGCGGTCGATCGCCGCGGGAGCCGACGACGTCCTCAGTGCGACGCTCGAGTGGCCCGAGCTGCGGCGCATGGTCGAAGACCTGTGCTGCCCGCCTCGCCGTGTGTTGGTGGTCGACGATGCCCGCGACATGCGAGCGCTGCTGCGACGCATGCTGGAGCTCGAGCCCGGGTGGGTGGTCACCGAGGCCAGCTGCGGCGCGCAGGCTATCGAGTTGGCCGAGCGAGAGTCGTTTGATCTGATGCTGGTCGATTGTGTCCTCGGCGACATGGAAGGCGTAGAGGTCGTCACCAAGGTGCGCCGCAAACAGCCAGAGATCGTGGCGTTGGCTGTGTCGGGGGTTGCTGACGCCGAGAGGCTCGAACGCCTGCGTCGAGCGGGGGTGGTCGAGTGCGTGTCCAAGCCCGTGCGGCGGGAGCAATTGCTGGGCTCGTTGCGTCGTCGGTTCCAGCCGATACCGCCATCGCCGTGGTCGTGAACCGCTGCGGAGACTTGCCTCGCGACTTTCACGCCGCCGCATCGCGCTATCGGCCACCCCTTCACGTGAGCCGTGGGTATTGCCCGGTCGATGGCCGGCGATCGTGGTCGGGCTCCACCGACGGTCGAGGCGACCACGACTCGGGCTGACACACGCCACTCGCCGCCAGTCGCGACGGCGGCTACCATGGTCCTCGTGCTCACAGACGCCGAGCTGCTGGTGGCATGGCGCGACGGTAAACAGACCGCCGGGGAGACGCTGTTCGAACGGTATTTCGACGCCGTCAGTCGGTTCTTCGTCAACAAGGTGCCCGAAGACCCCGACGATCTGATTCAGGAGACGTTCGTGGCGTGCCTGCGCGGCCGTGATCGAGTTCGGCAAGACGGCAGCTTTCGTTCGTACCTGTTCGCGATCGCATGCAATGTGCTGCGGAGCCACTTTCGGCGACAGCGACCGACCATGCCGCTACCGGACCTCGAGACCGCCTCCTCGTTCGAGCTGGCCCCCGGACCCAGCACGGTGATGCACGCCCTCGAGGAAGAACGGCTGCTGCTGGAGTCGCTGCGCCGCATCCCCGTGGAGCTGCAGGTCGTGCTCGAGCTGCACTACTGGGAGAACATGACGACCGCCGACATGGCCGGGGTGCTCGACGTCCCGCTCGGCACGGTCCGCGGCCGTCTGCGACGAGCACGAATGCGGCTGACGGATGTGCTCGCCCAGATGCCGGCCGAAGGGAGCACCCGACAGCGGGTGACCAATGGGCTCGACGACTGGGGAACCCGTCTGCGCAGGACGGTCACCGCTCGCGACCACTAGTTGCGGCTAGACTAGCCACCTGTGTCACCACGCCGAGCACCGAGATCGACGAGCGCGAGCGACGAGCGGCCGGACGCGGGGATGTACACTTCATCCCCTCATTGGCCTACCTAGACCTACGTGAAGCCGTCCGGCCGCCCACAGAGCAACGCCGCCTACGTAAGGTACCGAGCCGCGACAGAAGCCGCTGCACCGACAACGACGAGATCATCTCAAACGGTGATGAACTCGCCTCGGCGTGCCGTTCGGTGGGTCCGACCGCGAACGGCCTTGGTTGCTCGTCCGTCGACGGAGGGTAAGGGAAGCCCCGCAGGCCCAGGAGGTCGCTGGAACCCCGTGAAAGGCCTTTCAGCCGCTATCGCGGGGGCCGGCCCTCGCAGTGGTGGTCTCTGGCATGGGCTGTGCGCGATGACCGACGCGTCGGCTCACGTTGGCCCGACATGTGCAACGTCTCGGAGCAGCCACACTCCCGCCCGACGACTTGGCGCGACCCCGCAACCTGCCGCCCATCAGGGAGTCGATTGTGCCAGTGAATGATCACCGCCCGTGATCACTTCCACCGGCTCAATCGATCGACCCGGCAACCGACGTCTCGAACGATCCCCACGATCGTTCGTCATCGGTCGAGTCCCGACATACCCATGTCGACTTGGTGCGAATCGAATTGGTGTGATGCGATCGACTTCATCATACGAACGCACGATTCACACACTCGCCACCAAACCCCTGTAGCTGTCTCCCAGCCGCCACTTACAGGACACCACGGCCATGATGCGACCGCTTTTATATTCGTCGCTTTGCCAACCTGTGTCATCGCAGCAACAGGTCGGAGGCTCTACGGTGCGGGTCTTGCCGATCGAACGAAAAGGACGATTTTTCGCATGTGAATGAGATCCGATTTCGCTGTCGCAACACTCCCCAATAGAAGCCCGCGTAGACGAACGGTGGAACGAAGACGGCAAGCCCGCCCCTGGGCCTGCCCGACGACCAAAGCTCGGAGATCGGCAC
>JAHZJA010001249.1 GCA_022601155.1 Deltaproteobacteria bacterium
CATCTGCACGCCGAACGGACTGGTCGCCTTGAGCAACCGCGCCACGAGCCCGTCGATCCGGTCCAGCAGGACGGCCCACATGATGAGCCATGCCGCATCTGCGAACCGCTGCTCGAAACTCGCCACGATCGACGCCAGCCCAAAGAGGACGCCCACGGAGGTCACGAGGTTGGGCGCCAAATAGCGAAGCAAGCGTTTAGGCGGCATGAAGGGCGCCAGTAGAGCAGCATGGTGAGGCCACGGGCAATCGGGGACCGCGGGCGCACCGCGCGGCACGCCGGGCCCGATCATCGGGCATCGAACCGGGGGACGATCGCGGTCGATTGGGGACCGATCGTTCGGTTGAGCCGTTGGCGGCCGCGTGATAACGAATTGGTGGTGATTGGGGCGCGGGGGCACGGTAGCGGGCAACGGCGATGGGCGGCCGTGCTGGTGCTGAGCCTGATGGCCTGCGGCGACGACGCAGCTCCGATCCCCGCGATGCCAACCGGCGACGCGACCGATCCCGGCACCGACGAGGGTCCGCAGTCGGTCACGACCACCGCGACGACGACCGCGGAGCCTGCCGATCCCGTGACGACGGGCGGTTCGACGCCCGACCCCACCGACACCGAGGGCGGCTCGTCGGACGACACCGGCCGTGATGTGCCGCCCGTGGTGGGGATCGAGTTCGTCGAGGTGGCCGCCAGCGTGGGCCTCGACCATGTCCACGGCCAGTACAACACCGCCCCCAACTGCATCATCGATCAGGCGGGCCCAGCCAACGGAGGCTTTTGCTTGCCCGAGCGCATGACGGCCGGAGCCGCGGCCGCGGACTTCGACGGTGATGGCTTCATCGACATGGCCGTGACTCGGGCCTACGGCAGCCCGCTGCTGTACCGCAACCAGGGCGACGGCACCTTCGTCGACGTGGCCGCAGCCGCGGGCATCGATCTGGCCTCGGGCACCTCGGGCCTGGCGTGGGCCGACTTCGACAACGATGGCGACCAAGACCTCTACTTGGTGACGCTGGGAGACACCCGCTACTACCTGTACATCAACGACGGGGACGGCTCGTTCACCGAGGAGGCCATCCCACGGGCGGCCTCACTCAAGAGCGACACGCCCCACGCGGGCATGGCCGTGGCCGTGGGCGACTACGACCTCGACGGCTGGACGGACATGTACGTCGCCGAGTGGCGCACGACCGCCGGCCTGGGCAAGGTGCCCTCGCACTCGCGATTGCTGCACAACCGAGGTGCGGCTGCACCGGGTCACTTCGAGGACGTGACCGAGAGCGCCGGGGTCTCGCTCGAAGACGTGTGGAGCGAGGCCGATACCCTGGCCGGCGTCTACGCGTTCTCGCCTGCGTTCGGCGACCTCGACGGCGATGGCTGGCCGGAGCTGTCGGTGGTCAGCGACTTCGGCTGCAGCCGGCTGTTTTGGAACGAGGGCAACGGCACCTTCACCGACGGCACCGTGGCCGCGGGCGCAGGCCTCGATCGCAACGGCATGGGCGCCACGTTCGGCGACTACGACCGCGACGGTGATCTCGACCTGTACGTCACGGCGATCACCCAACCCGACGACCCCCCGGAGAACCGGCTGTACCGCAACGAGGGCGGTCGTCTGTTCTCGGAGGTGGCCGAGACCACGGGCGTGGGCGTGGGCGGCTGGGCGTGGGGCACCTCGTTCTTCGATCCCGACAACGACGGCGACCTCGATCTGGCCATGGTCAACGGCTACTACTATTCGCTGCACCTCGAGGAGCACAACCGACTGTGGGAAAACCACGACGGGGTGCTGGGCAGTGACATCGGACCCGCGTCGGGCTTTGGAGAGCTCGGCCAGGGACGCGGCCTGCTCGTGGTCGACTACGATCACGACGGTGACCTCGACCTGTTCGTGGGTGAGAACCTCGCCACTCCCCGGCTGTACGAGAACCTCGACGGCAACCTCAACGACTCGCTCGTGGTGCGGGCGGTCGGCACCACCTCCAACCGCGATGGCCTGGGGGTTCGGGTGACGGTGCAGGTGGAGCCCGATGGTCCCACGCAGCTGCACGAGATCGGGGCTTCGGGGGCCCACTACATGGGCCAGGGCGACAAGGTCGCGCACTTTGGCCTGGGCTGGGGGCCCGAGCCCATCGCCGAAGTCCGGGTGTACTGGCCGGCATCGGACCAACTGCAGGTCTTCACCGACGTCGAGCGCAACATCGAGCTCGTCGTCGTCGAGCCCTGAGCTCGGCATGCCGCAGGCCATTCGGGAGCCGGCGGTCGCGGGACGCTTCTATCCGGGCGAGGCCGCGGCGCTGTCCCGTGATGTCGCCGCTCTGATGGGGCCAGCGCCCGAAGATCCGCAGCCCGCGATCGCACTGGTGGGACCCCACGCGGGCTACATGTACAGCGGCTCGATCCTCGGGCGGACGTACGCACGGGTGCAGGTGCCTCCCAAGGTGATCGTGATGTGTCCCAACCACACCGGCCGCGGCGTGACCCGCTCGCTGTGGCCGAGCGGTGGTTGGAGGCTGCCCACCGGCGTCGTCCCGGTCGACGATGCGTTGGTCGAGGGCCTGCGGGCACACTGCGGCGCACAGCCCGATGTCGATGCGCACCTCCATGAGCACGCAGCGGAGGTCCACCTGCCATTTGCGCAGGCTCGGCAGCCCGCGCTGCAGATCGCCGTCCTGTGCCTGGGACACCTGGGAGTGCACGCTTGCCGCGCCATCGGTGAGGGTCTGGCACAGGTGGTCGCCACATGCAGGGAGCCGGTACTGCTGGTGGCCAGCACCGATATGTCGCACTTCATCAGCGCTCCGCAGGCGGCGGTCCGCGACCGCATGGCGCTCGAGCGCATCGAGGCGCTGGACCCGGTGGGCCTGCACCACACCGTATCCACCCATCAGATCAGCATGTGCGGGGTGATCCCCACCACCGTGGCCCTGTTCGCGGCCAACGTCTTGGGGGCTCGGCACGCCACCGTGATCGACTACGGCCACTCCGGACAGACCAGCGGCGACCACGCTAGGGTCGTCGGCTACGCCGGGGTCGTGGTCGGCTGAAACGGCCCTTCGCGGTACGCCCCCACCCTCCCCCCGGCTGGCGCTGCAATGCTATCGTTGCGGTGTGAGACGGCTTGCGGTGCTGCTATTGGCTGGCGGCTGCGCGGATGGTGTTGCGACCGCCAACGTCGCGAGCACCTCCGACGAACCCATGGAAACCACGCGGGGTATGCCCAGCGGCACCACCCTGTCGCCGATGCCCCCCGCCGGCACGGGCAGCACCACCGCCGGTCACGCGGACACCGTCGTTGCCGAGACGACCGACGGTTCCGAGACGACCGACAGTGGCGACGCTAGCTCGGGGGAGCTGCCCGCGGGGCCGCCCCAATGGCCGGCCTACGAGGACGTCGGCGAGGCGGTGGGCATGACCGCCATCCACACCGCCTTGCTCGGGCACCACGCCATCGGGCAAGCCTGGGGCGACTACGACAACGACGGCTGGCTCGACCTGTACGTCACTGGCGGTCTCGCCAGCAGCGTGCTGTTCCACAACGAGGGCGACGGCACCTTCACCGAGAGCCCCCTGTCACCGCAGGTCGAGCTGTTCGAGGCCGCCACGGCCGGCGCCGCCTGGGCCGACTACGACAACGACGGCTGGCTCGACCTGTACGTCACCTGCGATGGGCGCAACTACCTGTTTCACAACGACGCGGGCGTGGCCCTGGTCGACGTGACAGAGGAAGCCCGCGTGCTCGACGACCGCTACGGCGTGATGGTGGCGTGGGGCGACTACGATGCCGACGGCTGGCTCGACCTGTACGCGGCCAACCACGGGGGCGACCGCGACGCCATCTATCACAACGATGGCAACGGGACCTTTACCGAGGTCAGCGAGCTCATCGGCGCCGAGCAAAACAACAAAGCCGCCTTCGCGATGACCTTCATCGACTACGACAAGGACGGCGACCCCGATCTCCACATCGTCAACGACCACATCCACGGCAACGACCTGTTCCGCAACGACGGGCCGGGCTGCGGGGGCTGGTGCTTCACCGACGTACGCGAGGAAAGCGGAGCGGGGATCTACATCAACGGGATGGGCCAGGCGGTCGGCGACTACGACAACGACGGCGATCTCGACCTGTTCTTCTCCGACATCTTCCACACCCACCTCATGCAGAGCCACACGGAGCAAGGGTCACCCACCTTCTCCGAGGTCACCCTGCACTCGGGCCTCGAGTTCGCCGCGATCTCCTGGGGCACCGTGTTCATCGACTTCGACAACGACGGTTGGCTCGACCTGTACCTGGCGTCGCAAAACAACGTGCCACACCTGGCCAACCGGCTGTTCCGCAACCGACGCAACGGCTCATTCGAAGACGTCACGGAGCACCTGGGTGACATCAACACTGCGTTCACCTACGGGGTTGGGTACGCCGACTACGACCACGACGGCTTCATCGACCTGGTGGTGGGCAACCGTGGCACCGACTACCAGCTGCTCCACAACACGGCGACGACCGGTCCTGGTCATCACTGGATCACCCTCGCTCTGCACGGCAGCGAGCCCATCAACAACGACGCCATCGGGGCGTGGGTCACGGTCACCGATACCCTCGGTATCGAGCGGGTGGCCGAGGTACGCAGCGGCTCCACCATGGGCGGCGGCAACAGCATGCGGCTGCACTTTGGATTCGGCGATGCCTCGCTGAGCACGGTGCACGTGCGCTGGCCCGACGGTACCGAGAGCGACTACGCCGATCTGCCGACCGACGCCATCATCGACCTCGACTACCCGGCGCCGTAGCCGACGCCGCTTCGGCCGGCAGGGATTGCGAGGCGAGGCCGTCGTCGTGGGCGAGCCCGGGTCGTCACGCCGTCGTGGGCGGCACCCGGTCATGGCGGTCGTGGGCGAGCCCGAGTCGTCACGCCGTCGTGGGCGACATCCGGTCGTCGTGGTCCTGGGCGAGCCCGTGTCGTGGTCATCCTGCCGTGGGCCAGCCCCAGCCGTCACGCCGTCGTCGTGTGGTGCTCCCAGGTCGATCACCCGTGCGTGAGGGCGCGGTCCCACCACGAGCCTGAAGGGTGCCCGCGTCGTTGGGCGTAGACGACGAGATCGCCACGGACCCGCTCGCGCGCACGCGTCCCCCCCAATTGAAAAGAGGCCGGGGTCAGTCCCCGGCCTCTCGTCATCGTCGCGCCCTTCGTCGGGGCGCTACGGGTCCGCTACGGCAGCGGGCACAGGCCCGGGCAGTTGACGTCGTCGGCCGCTCCGGCACAGATGCCGTCCCAGCTGTTGCTGCAGCAGAACGGATCGAGACCACACACCGTGGCCTCGCACGCCGCGTCGTCACAACCCGGCGTTCCGTTGGCAGCACAGCAGTCGCTGACAGGCACCACACCGGTGGTACCGGCGCCGGTGCTACCGCCCGCTCCACACAGGATCGGGCAGTCCGTCGCCGCGGCGCCGGAACACACGCCGTCCCAGTTCACCGAGCAGCAGAACGGGTCGTTCCC
>JAHZJA010001250.1 GCA_022601155.1 Deltaproteobacteria bacterium
CCAAGATCGGCATCTACAACCCGCAGGGGCAGAAGGTCGGGCGAGTCGGGCACCTCAAGAACGTCGAGTACTTGTTCGTCGTGCGCTGCGAGTGACCGCTGCCGACGGTTGCAGGGAGGCGTTGCCCCCACCACGTGATGGTGTGGGCAACGCCACCGGCGACTCGCGCCAAGCCCCGTCCCACAGGGCGGCGGCCAACCTCCTGCGGTGGCAGTAGCGCGATCCCGAGCCGACAGTGAGTCGCGCACTCTCCCATCACCACGGGTTTCGGCGAAGCGACGGCCGTTCCCACCCGCTACGTCAACGACCCCCAAAGGTGACACCGATTGTGTCACATTTTGTCGATCGGCTCGAGATTCGACCCACCGATGCGATATCGAGCGTTGGTGTCTCGATGGTGATGCACTCGTGCTACGCCATTGCCGTCACCAGCGAACGATCGCCTGTCACGATGGAGGTCTCAACCACACTCACAAGCCCGCGGGATGTTTCCTCTCGGCGCCAGCTTCCCCCCGGTTCGTCACCGAACGTCCAGCTACGGGCACGAATTCCGTAGGATTGGCGAGTCCGAGCCACCACCGCCTGGTCGATCACGCGCTTCGATTTGACAGTTGTAAACTCCGATGTCGTTTACGACTGACAACTACCGAAACCGAATTATCTACACCAAATGGTTTGACACTCCCAATTGCGACGATTATGTTCCATTCGCGGTCGCGGAGTATGTCCCGCGACTCGATGAATGCCCGCTCTCGAATGTCCGATAGTGCGAGTTCGAGAAACGCCAACGCCCTTCGTGCAATGGGCAACATTGGGTGGAGGGGTAACGTAGACGCGACGTCGGCTCCCTCCTTTCCAGCGCGACCGAATCGGCCCAGGCGTCCGAATTCCACTGGCACTACATGAATTCGCCTGGAGCGCAGCCCGTCTGCGCTCGCGCTCGTTGCCGCTGTGCCCGTAGCGCGCGGTACCTCGGCGCGCCGCACTCTACGACGACCCACGATCGCGGTTTGGGGGAGCCAGCGATCGACCCATGATTCTCGCACCTGCAGGACGTGAGTACTTAGTCCATTGGTTTAGGAATTATTCACACGACAACAAGAACCCAATGCGCATGTTCGCTGCGCCTGAAAGATCAATATGAACAAGAACGACAGTAACAATGAGTCCGCAGATCTCGAGACCAAGCTCTCCGAGGCAGAGGAGAAGCTCAGCCAGGTGGAGATCGACACCGAAGTCAAGCTCGGCTCCATCCCGTTCGTTGCGGCGATGTCCGGCAAGGTCGATCCCAACGGCTAGCCGGTAGCTCGCGGTGCCCGTGAGCCACGCTCTCGGGCATCGCCCTTGTCCTTCTTTCGGGCGGATTGCCGCCGAGGTTCGCGATGACTTCATCAATTGCAAGATTCGACGGCTCGACGACCGACGCCATGGAGACATTCCTTCGTCTCCTCTACAGCCCCACCCTCGCCTCGGGGCTGCGCCTGGCTGCGGAGCATGGAGGTGACGGCCTGGACCCAGATACTCGGTCGATTCTCGACACCCTGGACTTCGAACGTCTGGCCTTCTTCCAGCGAAGTCGAGTCAGCCAGCTTCACGTCCATTTTCGGCGCCAGTTTGGGGCACTGGTCGCGACCGCCCCGGCTCCGATGTTGGAGTCGATCATCGCCGGCTTCGCCGACTCCCCCCGGTTCTGGGAGCCGCGCGGTCGATCCCTTGGCGAGAACTTCGCGTTGTTCGCCTACGAGCGATTCACCGCGCAGGAACGGCCAGACCTGGCCGATCTGGTGCGTCTGCAGGGGATCGTCTCGGGGATGTCGGCCAGACCCACCGCCGACTCGCCGTGGCCCGATCGAAGGCCACCACCCGCAGTTGCCCTGGGGCTCCACGCCATCGCGCTCGACTGCTTTCACACCCGCAGTCGGCTGCTCGATGAGCGTGGCGCCGTGCTCTCGGGGGATCAGTTTCTGCAAGACAACGCCGCCGTCGATGGCATGAGCGAGGTGTTCGTGGCCTATTTTTCCGATCGCTCCGCGGTCGTGGGCTCGGTTCCCGTGGAGGTGCAGTCATGAGACCAGTACTAGGACTCGGCGTCGACTATCAGCACAACGGGCCGCAGATGCTGCAGCGACTCCAGCAACGATTCGGCGACCGGCTCAGCCATGTCTCGGTCGTCGCCTTGATCGACACTGCACAGGCCGCCGATTTTCGGGAGATCTTCAGCGGACTCCCGGTCATCCATCACTTGTCGGGCGTTGCCCCGGCCGACACGTACGGCCCCAGCCTCGACGTACTGCGGCGCCAGGACGAGATCTCGCGCGAGCTCGATGCTGCGTGGTGCGGCGAGGACATCGGAGCGTGGTCCCTGGGGCCTTACGCAATCCCCTACTTTGCGCCGCCGTTGTTCGAGGCCAGCGTCGCCGATCTCGTCGCAGACCGGATCCGCGCGGTGATGGACCGCTCTTCGGTGGCGTTCCTGGCCGAGATTCCGTCGTGCAGCTTCGTGGTCGGACGCCTCACGCTCGGCGAGTTCTTCCATCGCCTCGTGGATCGCAGCGGGTGCGGCGTCGTGCTCGATATCAGCCACGTGTTCTCCTATGCACTCTACCGCGGCCTAGACCCTCTCGAGGTGCTGGAGTCTCTGCCCCTCGATGCAGTCTGGCAGATCCACATCGCGGGCGGGCGGATCTCCGATGAGCAGAGCTACTACTATATCGACAGCCACGACGACCTGATCCTGCCGGAGGTCGAGGCCCTGCTCGAGGCCGCGCTGTCGCGCTGCCACGAGCTCAGAGCCATCACCTACGAGATCGGGACGAAGCTCTCGGACGACGTCCTCGACCAGGAGATGACGAGGGTCGAGACGCTGTTGCGCGCGCGTTCATACCAGTCGCGCCTCGTCGGGGAGGGGGTCGAGCATGACTGAGTCACCCCGACCGGCGGCTGATTGGGTCTTCGGAGCAACACCGTCGGAGCTCACCGGGCGCGGCGTCCGTGTGCTGCTGCTGGATGCTGCCGCTGTACGCTCTCC
Source organism: Deltaproteobacteria bacterium (assembly GCA_022601155.1). Classification (GTDB taxonomy): domain Bacteria; phylum Myxococcota_A; class Polyangia; order Nannocystales; family Nannocystaceae; genus Paraliomyxa. The sequence goes on from JAHZJA010001250.1 coordinate 3,029, forward strand.
GTTTCCGAGTCCGCGCCTCCAGGTGATGGAGGGGCCCTCCTCCGACAGTCGCATCGCCCGGGATGTGGCGTGGCGCAGGGCCTCGATCTGCGGGGAAGGAAGCGAGGCGAGCGCGGCGGTGGGGGGCGCGTTGGGAATCGCTTCAGGCGCGGAGCTGGTGGTCGGTGCAGACTCCGAGCTCGACGCAGCCGGAGCCGGAGCTGTGTGCCAACGCGTCCGGTCGCAACCGGTGGATGTGATCGGTCTCCAACGTCCCCTTGGGTGGCGAGCCGATCCGGGGCCCGTGGCTGAGCTCGCTGCGCTCGGCGAAGTCGACCAGACACGCCCCGCCACGCTCATCTGCGCCGCAGAGGCGGCGGAGGTGGGGACCACGGCTCTGGGACCGCACGTGCTGCCTGTCGTGGGCCGCCAACCGGACGACGCGATCTCGGGAGCCGACGTCTCCGTGGATACGCCATCGCTCATGGTCGCGGCGGCAGCCATGTGGGCCCGCCTGAACGACGGCGGCTTGGGGCACGTCGATGGCCCCGACGCCCGCGTCGCCATCGTCGCGGGGCTCGCTGCCCTGTGGATCGAGCGACTACGCAACCTCGGGATCGAGCCCACCCCCACCGCCGTGCGTGCGGCGTTGCTCGCCGCGGCCCGACCAGGGCCGACCCCGTGGCCACGGCGCGTCGAGAACATGGTGCGGCCCGACTCGACGCCGATCGTCATCGATGAGACGGCCGCCGGGGAGGCGGTCCGGTTGTCGCTGTCGGCCGCCGCTGCAGGCCCGCGATCGGTTGCCGTCGTGGCCCGCCCCGGGCCGGCCTCACCCCTGTGGCGAACCGCGGTGCCGCCCCTCGAGGTCCACGTGACGGGGGCCAGCGGTACGTCCACTCACGCGGGGGTCGGGGCGGTGGTGGTCGATCTGGAGCTGGCACCCGGCGAGACGATCGAGCTGAAGATCGACGCGCTCCCCGGGCAACAGCTGTTCGTGGTGGGCCTGGGACTGACGCGGATCCGACGACGCATCGTGCGGTCGTCCACCCGCAAGGGCCCCGTCATCCTGGGTATCTCGGCCAGCCACAATGCCTCCGCCTGCCTGATGCGCGACGGGCAGGTCGAGTACGCGATCCAGCTGGAGCGCATCACCCGGGTCAAGCGAGACGGCCACCCCTTCTTGCACTCGCGGGCCGCAGCCGACTACTGCCTCGCGGCCGCTGGCCTGCGGCCGCGGGACGTGGATGTGTTCGCCTGGAACGCGCAACCGCTCAACCCCCGGTGCGGGCTCAACCTCCCCTCGCACGACGAGAGCTTCGATCTGTTCGATCCATTCGGCGCCCGCTCGGTGTTCGCGTCTCACCACCTTTGTCATGCCTTCGGAGCGTTCTTCTCCTCGCCGTTCGAGCGCGCGACGGTCCTCGTGGTCGATGGGGCGGGAGGCTCGACCATCGACGCTGGCGACATCGTGCTGCGGGGACCCGAGCTGTCGGAGTACCTCGCGACACCAGTCTCCGAGCGACTGCCATCGCACGTAGTGTCCGTGTACGCATTCGACCCGACGCAACAGACCCTCATCGATCGAGAGTATTCCGGAGGCTTCAAGGTACTGACCGGAACCGACTCGCTGGGGGAGGCCTACGCCACCATCTCTCAGTACGTGTTCGGCAACTGGCAGGACGGCGGCAAGCTGATGGGGCTGGCGCCCTACGGCGACCCGGACGCCTGCGGGCCGAGCTTGCTGGCCCGCAATGGTGACGGCCGCCTCACGTTCCGAACGGACTGGAAGAACCGCTACCGGCGTGCGCTCGACCGAGGCGAGCCCCTCCAGCATCGCGACCTGGCCGCCCGAGTCCAGCGCGACTTGGAGACCGCTCTCATCGATCGGACCCGGCGTGCCATCGAGCGCACGGGGTGCAGCGCCCTGGCCTACGCGGGAGGTGTCGCGCTCAACGGGGTCGCGAACGAGCGGCTTCGCACCGAGTGCGGGGTACAGCGAATGTTCGTGCAGCCGTCGAGCAACGACGCCGGGGTGGCGATCGGCGCGGCCGCTGCGGCCCATCACATGCTGACAGGGAGCACCCGGGGCGTTCCCCCGCGCGACGATTTCCTCGGCTACCGCTACGGGGACCACGACTATCGAGATTCGATCTCGCGCAACTCCAGCACGGTCCGAGCGCGGCCGGTCCAGCTCGCGGATGTCGTGGAGCGTCTCGCGGCGGGTCAGATCGTCGGGTGGTTCGATGGCGCAGCCGAGTTCGGGCCGCGTGCTCTGGGTCATCGATCCCTGCTGGCTTCCGCCCAGCAAGCGTCGACGTGGGCGTACATCAATCGCCGTATCAAGTTCCGCGAGGACTTCCGGCCATTCGCGCCCATGGTCCCCGAGGAGCTCGCCCATCGGTACTTCGAGATGGACGAGCCGAGCCCCTACATGCTTCGCGTGGTCCAGGTACGCCCCGAGTACCGCGAAGTGCTGGGCGCAGTGACCCATGTCGACGGCTCGGCTCGGGTCCAGACCGTCTCACGCGACGTCCTCCCCGAGATCCACGAGCTGCTGCTGCGGTGGGGCGCGCATTCGGGACTCCCCGTGCTGCTCAATACCTCGATGAACGTGCGGGGCGAGCCCATCGTAGAGACCCCCGACCAGGCGCTGGAGCTGATGTTGTGTACCCACCTCGACGCCGTCGTGCTGGGCCACCAGTGGATCGTCGAACCTCACCGCGAGCCCGAGGGGCGACTCACCGAGCACAGCGTGCTTCGCCTGCCACCCAAGACCGAGGTCGTGGTGACGGCGACAGCCCGCGGGCGGCGGGCCCGGCTCGTGTGCGGCGCCCGGGGCAACGCCACCTACGACCTGCCACCGTGGGCCGAGTCCGTGCTCGGGCATGCCGACGGGCAGCGCACGGTGGCCCAGCTCCTCGGCTCGACTCCGCGTGCGCTCAACCCGGGGCGGGAGCAGGTCATGGAGCTGCTGGGGGCCTTCCACGCCCTTCGCCTGGTCTTGACCTGCGACGCAGGGCCGGGCCCGGCCGCGCGCGCCGAGATTCGCCCCAGTGCGGCGGTCGAGGCCGAAGAGCCCAGCCGCGAGCACACCACCAACGCCACATCCGATGCCCAGCCCGCGGAGCCCAGCCGCGGCGTTACGGCCCTGACCACCCCCGACGATCGGCGCCCTGTGGCCCCTCATTCGGAGCGGGTGCAGTCGGTGACCTCCACGATCCGTCGGGTGTGGTCGCTGCGACAGCGACTGGGTGTGACCCGAGTGGCCGACTACACCTCCTACGACCGCCTGGACATCCCGGTCTACGGATGCACGCGGCCGGCCGTGCACGAGTCCGATATCACGGCGACGCAGGGCAAGGGGCTGACGGCCGACGACGCGCTGGCCTCCTGCCTGATGGAGACGGTGGAGCGCTACAGCGGCTGGCACCGCCGCCATCGCCCGCGGGTAGAGACCACCACACAGATCCGACAGCAGGTCGGGTCCATCGTGAGTCCGGCCGAGCTGGGTTTCGTCGTCCGCCCGCAGGAATCGCTGGACTGGGTATGCGGCACGAGCCTGCGCGACGGTCACGAGGTCTGGGTGCCGGCCTCGGAAATCTTCGCGCCTTACCTACCGCCCGATGGGGTTGGCGTGACCCTCCCCTGCTCGACCACCGGGCTTTCATCGGGGAACACATTGGCCGAGGCCGTTCTCCACGGCGTGGACGAGGTGGTCGAGCGCGATGTCCTGTCGCGCTACATCGATGGCCAGGCAGGGAGTCTCCTCGACCTCACCTCCATTCCCGAGGGCCCCGAGCGGGCGCTGGTGGATCGATTCGTGGCCGCAGGCCTCGAAGTCTATGTCGTGGATATGTGCGAGCTCGGCCCGCTGCCGACGTTCAGCGCCTGCGTCTATGACCCGGCTGGAGTCGAGCCCCGGATCGCCACCGCCGGTCAGGGTACCGCCAGGTCACCCCAGGTCGCCCTGCGTCGAGCGCTGCTCGAAGCTGCGCAGTCCAGGGTCGTGGCGCTCCAGGGCTCGCGCGAGGATCTCCAGCGGCACGGCTCACGATGGGTGGAAGACGACGGAGCCCGACAAGCACTGTGGGAGGACAGTCGGGCCGCAGCCGCTCGCGGAGGGGTTTCGCGGTTTCCCTCCGAACCCGCGCCACCCAGCTCGGTCGAAGAGTCGTTGCAGTGGCGGCTGGATCGCCTGGAGCACGACGGCCACTCCGACATCATCTACGTGGACCTGACCCACCCCGACATTGGGATCCCGGTCGCCGGCGTCGTGATCCCCGGTATGTACGACGGACAAGTTGGACTGACGCAGCGCCGCAGGAGGCCTCGATGAGCCTGGACCCCCACGTCTCCGACCCCATCGCCGACCTGGCTCGATTCGGCGAGCCGTTGGTCTTTGCGGGTCCCTCGGTGGAGGGACTTCCGCAGTGGATGCGTCGAAAGATCCAGCTGCGCCCCCCCGCCCGGCGTGGCGATCTGGAGGCCCTGCGGGCTCAGCGTCAACCGGGGCGGGTGGTGCTGCTCGACGGACTCTTTGGCGCTTCGATGGCGGTCACCCCCACCGAGTGTCGACAGCTACTCGAAGACGGGTGGCAGGTCGTTGGAGCATCGAGCATCGGGGCACTACGAGCCTCCGAGCTGTGGAGTGTGGGGATGATCGGCGTCGGAGAGATCTACACGATGCTGCGCATGGACATCGTGACGGCGGACGCCGAACTCGCCGTGGCCTACCACCCCGATACGCATCGCGAGCTGACCTATTCGCTGGTCCATGTGCGGGCCGCGGTCGCCAGTGTTGCCGACACCCCGGCCATGGCCGAGCTCGCCCCCACGCTTCTACACGCCGCACAGGCCATCTATTGGCCGGAGCGGAGCCGGGCTCGGCTGCAGCGGGCGTGGACGCGACAGGGCTTGTCCGAGCACCAGCTCGCCCGGCTGCTGGGGCGGCTGGCAGATCCCGAGCTGCACCCCAAACACAAGGACGCACGGCTGGCGGTCCAATGTGCGCTGGCGTCCGACTGGGTGCTCTACCACGACCCTTGCACATCGGAGCAACGCGCATCATGAGTCGCCGTTCGATCGTCGTCATCGACGACTTCTACGAGGATCCCGAGGAAATTCGCCGCCACGCCCTCTCGCTCGAGTACCACCGAGGCGAGCGCGTGACCTATCCCGGAGGGGAGGCTCGTTCGCCGCGAGACTGGTCCGCGGCTCGTACCCGGCTGAAGGCTCACGTCGACGAACGGGTCGACGCGCCATGCCCCAAGACGCCGCCGTTTCCCCAGGGTCTGTTCCGGCTGGCCCTGGCGGCGGACGAGGCGACCCGAATCGACGGGGTGCACCAGGATGTCCAGCGCTGGTCTGGGGTCGTGTACCTGTCGCGCCCCGAGGACTGCGAGGGCGGCGTCGCGTTCATGCGCCATCGCGAGACTGGACTGACGGCGTCGTCTCGCGACTTCGAGCTGTCGACCTTCGGTCACCTCGCCGGTCGACCGCAGCGCGAGATCGAAGATGAGATGCTCCGCTACTTGGCCGACATGCGCCACTGGGAAGAGTTCCAGCGGATCGGGATGGTCTACAACCGCGCCGTGCTGTTGATGGGGCAGTGCTTCCACATGTCGATGGGAGTGTTCGGCGCTGACAAGCAGGGCGGGCGTCTCACGCAACACTTCGAGTTCTACACCGAGCGCGATGGACAGGTCCTGGGCTGAGCATGGGACTCCCATTTTCCCAGACCCTCGTCGCGTTCGATGCAGAGCGCTCGAACGCAGGGGCGCTGGTGTGGCTCGGAGCTGGGCTCACCATGGTGACCGCATGGATCGCCTGGCTGGTCTTGGCCTCGGTCTCCGTCTCGGTGGTCAGCGAGTCGGCCCGCATCGAACAGGGATCGCTGCACCCAGTGTCGGTGACCACCGAGGGCCGCATCGTCGCGCTCCACCTCGAGCTGGGGCAACAAGTCGACGTCGGCGACGTGCTCGTGGAGCTCGACGCCGACGTCCAGCGGCGTGACCTCGCCCGTGCCGAGGCTCGCGTTCGAATTGTGCAGCCACAGCTCGCTGCTCTGGAGGCACAGATCGAGCAGCAACACGATCTGTTGCCCAGCAAGCAACGGAGTGCAGCCCGGGCTCTCGCCGCCGCCTCTGCGCGTCAGTCCGAGATGGAGGTCGCCCGCGATCTGGCCGAGGCAGAGCTCACCCGTGTCCTGGCCGTCGACCAGTTCGCTTCGCCGCAGCAGCGCGACCGTGCCCGGAGCGCGGCGGCTCGAGCCCAGGCGCGGCTGCGAGCCGCCCACGCCGAACACGGACGGGCGGAGCACATGGGGACGGCCGATGCCGATACGATCCGCGTGGAGCTACGCCGACTCGAGCGCGAGCGAGCTCGGCTGCAGGGGCAGGCACAGACCGCCGCCGCCAACGTCGAGCTGGCACGGGCCCACGTCGAGCGCCGAAGCGTGCGTTCGACTGTCCGAGGGCGGGTCGTCTCGCTCTCGGAGACGGCCCACGAGGGAGGCGGGCTTGCCCTCGGAGAGACGATCGCGACCATCTTGGAGCGAGGAGGCACGCGGGTGACCGCGACGATCTCTCCTGCTTCGGTCGGTCGGGTTCACCCCGGGATGGCGGCTCGCGTCCACCTCGATGCGTTTCCCTGGATCCAGTACGGCACGCTCGACGCCACTGTGCACACGGTGGCGACAGAGGTTGTGGACGATACCGTGAGGATCGAGCTCAGCCTCGATCCTCCAGCGGCGGGGTCCCCGATCCCCGTGCAACACGGCCTGGCCGGGACCGTGGAGATCGAGGTGGAGACGACGACGCCAGCGGTGCTGCTGGGACGACTCGTGGGACGAGGATTGCACCCCCCCACGTCGACCACCAACACCGAGAGTCCACGATGAAGCGCAGCCTGCTGGTACCCGAGGTCATCCAGACGTCCGCCACTGATTGTGGTCCGGCCGTGCTCCAGGCACTGCTGCGCGGCTACGGAGTCGACGCCAGCTATGAGCGTCTCCGCGAGGCCTGCGCCACCGATGTGGACGGGACCTCGTTCGACACCTTGGAGGCGCTGACCGAGCAGCTCGGATTCCGCGTCGACAAGGCGCTCGTCCCTCGGGACCACTTGCTCTTTCCCGGCCGCGAATCGCTCCCCGCGATCGTGGTGATGCGACTGCCCGATGGACTCGCCCACTTCGTGCTCGCGTGGCGCCGCCATGGGCCTTGGGTCCAGATCATGGATCCTGGTGGTGGGCGCAGCTTCGTGCGCGTCGATCGGTTCCTGCAGGAGACCTACAGCCACGCGCTGCCCCTGCCCGCCGAGCGCTGGCGTGCCTGGGTCGCCCAGCAACCGAACTTTCACGAGATCCTCCGGGCCACCCTGCGACGGCTGGGCGTACGACGGGCCGACTCGTTGGTCGAGGAGGTCGAGCGCCAACGTAGCTGGCGTCCAATCGCCGCCCTCGATGCCTCGGCGCGGATGGTCTCCGCCCTGGTCGCCAGCGGCGGGCTCGCCCCCGGTCGCCGCGCGTCGGCGATGCTCGAGCAGTTGTTCACGCGTACGCGCGAGCTCCCCAAGACCGACGACAGGATCGTGCCCGGGGCGTACTGGTCTGCGGTGGGATTGTTCAATGGCGCGGGCCAGATCCGCAATGTCAGCCTACGAGGCGTCCCCATCATTCGCATCCGCGAGGCGCCGCGGCCACGGGGGGCGAGACACAGGGCCACGCGCGACGCTCCGCCGCCCGCGGCCCTCGCTGCCGTGCTCGAGCCTCCCACGCGCCCGTTCGCCGAGTTGTGGACACAGCTGCGGGCCGATGGCTGGCGCCCCGTGCTCGTGCTCGTCGCGACGTTGCTCGCGGCATCGGTGGCCGAAGGGTTGGAGGTCGTGCTGCTGCGTGCCCTCGTCGACGCGGGCACGATCGCCCCGCTCCCACATCAACGACTGTGGTCGATTGGGCTCGTCGTAGGCGTCTCGCTGGGGGTGCTACTGCTGGACCGCACCGCGGTATCGGTGGCGCTCGGGATGGGCCGTCGTCTCGAGCTGCGCCTGCGTGCACGCTTGCTGTCCACGCTCCCTCGACTCGACGATAGCTACTTCCGAACCCGCCCCGGCTCCGACCTCGCGTCTCGCATTCATGCGCTTCATCGGCTGCGCTTCATGCCCGACCTCGTGCAGCGCTTTGGCCGTGGGGTTTGCCGACTGGTGATCATCGGAGCGGGGCTGATGTGGCTTCTCCCCGAGCGTGTGTGGCTCGTGGCCGGAGCCACGATGGCAAGCCTTGCGCTCCCCTTGGCGACGATGCGGCCGCTGGTCGAGCGAGACATGCGAAGCCAGGTCCACGAGGGTGGCCTCTCGCGCTTCTATCTCGACGCACTGCTGGGTCTGCTGCCCATCCGATCACACGGTGGGGAGGCTGCGGTCTCGCGCGAACACGAGACCCTCGTGGTTCGCTGGGCACGAGCGCGGCGTGCGGTGGCTCGAACCACGACCGGCGCGCAGCTGCTCCAGAGTGCGCTCGGGGCAGTCGTAGTGTCTGCCCTGCTGTGGCCGTTCGTCGTCGGTGAAGCCCCCCTGGGGGCGTTGCTCCTGGTCGCCTATTGGGCGATGGCGCTCCCGGTCGTCGGCCGCAATCTCGCCCAGACCGCGCGACGGTATCCGCACCTGCGCAACCTCACCCTTCGGCTACTCGAGCCTCTGCGCAGCCACGCCGCTGTGAAGCAGACCCGCAGCGAAGCGAAGGCCGAGACGAGCGCCGACACCGATGCCGAGCCCGAGTCTGGTTCCCCTTGCCCCGTCCCCGTCGGTGTCGAGGTCGAGTTTCGGCGGGTTCACGTGTGTACGAGCCGCTCGGTCGACATCCTGTCGGACGTCTCGCTGCACCTCGAAGCCGGCTCCGAGGTCGCCGTCGTGGGCCCTTCGGGGGCCGGGAAATCATCGTTGGTCTCGGTGTTGCTCGGGTGGCTTCGTCCCAGCGCCGGGACCGTTTGGATCGATGGAGAGCCGTTGACCGACCAGCGGCTCGCCACGTTGCGTACGCAGACCGCGTGGGTCGACCCCGCCGTTCACCTGTGGAACCGGCCGCTGTTCGACAACCTGCTGTTCGGCGCCGAGCCGGCGGCCGGCCACGATCTCGCCGCCGTGACCCGCGACGCCGAGCTCCACCCCGTCCTCGAGCGCATGCCGACTGGGCTTCGTACCTCACTGGGCGAAGGCGGCGGGATGGTCTCGGGCGGCGAGGGCCAACGCGTGAGACTGGGGCGGGCGATGCTCCGTAGCGATGCCCGCCTGGTGGTCTTCGACGAGCCCTTTCGTGGACTCGACCGCGAGCGCCGTCGAGCGTTGCTGGCCCGCGCGCGCGCACGATGGTCCCACGCAACCTTCGTCTACATCACCCACGACCTATCCGAGGCGCTGGAGTTTCCCCGGGTGCTGGTGGTGGACGGCGGCCGAGTCGTAGAGGACGGGGCACCCGAACGACTCCGCCACCCCGCGTCGCGGCTGTCCACACTGCTGCAAGCAGAACAAGGGGTCCGCGACGAGCTGTGGGACGATCCTCGCTGGCGACACCTTCGCTTGCGCGCGGGCCAAGTCGTCTCCGGGGGCCTATGACGGCGGAGCTTCCGTCCACCAGCCAGTGGTCGCTGGCACGGCTCCCCGAAGCGCAATCGACGAGGAGACTGCGATCTCGCTTCGACAAATAGTCAGCCCGTTGGTCTCGAGCTATCTTCTGCGACCTGAACGCCTGGAGAGTCGGAGAAGGAGAGCAGAGGCTCAGCGCCGCCAGCAAGGTAGGCCGCATCTCGTCGAGTTCTTCCACGACGTTGCGGATCCGTACTCGCACCTCCTGGCTCAGGCCCTCGAACCGCTGGCCGCGAACCACGATGTCCAGATCAG
>JAHZJA010001251.1 GCA_022601155.1 Deltaproteobacteria bacterium
CCCTCCCCCGCCTCGAAGCACGGACGCGCGGCGAGGCCGAAGCCCCCCACCCCGCCTGCACCCGCGATGTAGATGGGCGCCAGATCGACGATGGCCGGATCGGACCCCCCTCGAACGCCGTCGAGATCGACGACGCTCAGCTGGATGCCATCGGAGTGGGCCACGAACGCGAGCCGCTCGCCACGAACGTCAGGATCACCCGAGGGTTGGTCGCTCTCCCACACCAGGGCATTGAAGGGCTCGCGGTCGAGCACGTCGAGCGTGGGATCGTTGCGCAGCGTGTCGAGGCGATGGCTGTCGCCACAGGCCTGCGCGGCATTGCTGCTGCACGACGCGTCGACGTCGGACCCGTCGCCGCACTCCAAGCACAGGCCGCCCTGATGATCGCGCACGTCGACGTAGGTGATACTGGGGTCACCACGAACGGGCAGCCACAGGCGCAGCACATCGTCCTCGATCGAGTGCGCCAGCGTGGTTGCGAAGTCGCCAACCTCTACAGAGTCGACGACGAAGGGGTTCTCGTCGCACTCGACCACCTGCGACAGCAGCGGAAGCCGACGGCACGGCGAGCGGATCGGGTCGTCCTGCGCGCGCGTGGTGTAGGTCAGGTCCTCGGTGGTCATCACGTCGACCGCGACGCCCGGAGGCTTGATGCAGCGCGAGTACATCGTGCCGTCGGGCAGCGTGATCTCGCGGCAAAACGGATCGACGCCCCCACGGCGCGGGTCTCGGTCGCAGGCTTCGCACGCCGCCGCGACCTGGCTCGGATCGCCGCTACCGGCGGCCGCCAACGCCGAGACGCAGCCGGCCTGCGCCGGATCGTCCCGATGCGGGTCGTACCAGGCGCGCCAGAATTTCTGGAGGTCGATCGCCATCAACGCGCCTGCATTGAAGCTGCGATCGTTGTTGCCGTTGGCCACGTACAGGTACCGCGGTCCAGGCAGGTCGACCGACGGTGGAGGCAGCTCGCTGGCGAGGGCCGTGCTTGGATCACTGCCGTCGTAGCTCGAGCACACCGCGACGGGCTCGACGTTGCGAACGGGGTCCAGCAACAGACCGCTCGGAAAGAAGAACTGTTCGCCAGGAGGCGACTGCCCCTGGTTTTGAACCTCGCAGCTGGCGAGGATGGAGGTCGATAGCAGCGACCCGAAGGCCACGGCGTACCCGATTCGGGCGCGCATCGGCCGGAACGCTACCACAGCGACCCCCGTCGCCCTACGGCCACGGGACGTGTCGTCACCGTCGCCCGTGGCGCCGCGAGGGCGCGCCTTCCGTGACGTCGATCACGGCCCGCCCCGCTGCCGATTCGGCCGGCCACGACCCCCTCAGCTGTCGTCCGAAGAGGCCATGGAGGGCGGCAGCTTGGTGAAGAACTCACGCGATCGCAGCGGCTGCCGCAGGTGCCGTCGAAGCCAGGCGGTGACCAGATCCCGGAGCAAGCGGCGGTCCGCGGCCGGACGCTCGCTGACCGCCGCGAGGGCGTCGTCCACGTCGGTCTCCGCGGTCGCGTCCAGGAGCCGCCCCGCCGCCTCGAGCACGGCCCGCGACCTCCGTGCCGCCGTCTTGCCGTGCACCAGGCACAGGGCCCCTCCCCGCTCCTCGTCGAAGGGGATCGTCGGGCCTGGAGCCACCGGATCACCGCACGCCGCACACAGATCGAGCGCAGGCAGCAGACCCAGAGATCGCAACAGCGTCAGCTCGTAGCGCCGAAGCACCACGGCCTGGGGTTGCTCATCCATCGTGCGGGCGATCGCGTCGCACAACGCGGTGAACAACGCCGGGTCCGGCTCGGGCTCCGACAACAGCGCGTCGGTCAGCTCGCACACGTAGGCCACATAGGCGAACCGCGTCAGATCGCGGCCCAGCCCGCTGTGATCGCGGCGGGGGGAAAAGCCCTCCAGTCGGCTCAGGCCGCCGTCGCGTACCGCGACGATCGCCTCGCCGACGGCACCGCCCGAAAGCCCGCCAGGGAATCGTCGTCGGCTCTTGCGGGCGTGGCGAGCCGCGGCTCGAATCTTGCCGCGACCGGGCGTCAGCAACACCACCAACAGGTCGGCCTCCCCCAGCGATCGCGTCGCGAGGATCACGGCCGGGGTTGGCTCCGCGCGCGCGCCATTCACCGACGCACCTCCACGTCAGACCCCCATCAAGACGGTCGCCAACCAGAAGTAGAAGATGAGGCCGATGACGTCGACGGACGTGGTGACGAACGGTCCGGTGGCCACGGCCGGATCGACGTTGAAGCGATCGAGGACCAGCGGCGTGCACGTCCCGACGGCCGACGCGATCGTCATCGACCCGGCCGTCCCCAGCATCACCACCGTCCCCAGTCTCCATGGCTGCTCCCCGTCGCCGACCCACACCGAGGCCCCGGCGATGAGCAGCCCGTACAGCAGGCCCAAGCTGGCCCCGAGCGAGACCTCCCGGACGACCAGGCGCCGCACACGACTGGCCTCCACGAACCCCACCGCGAGGCCGCGCACGACGATCGTGGAGCTTTGCATCCCCACGTTGCCGCCCATGCCGGCCACCACCGGCATGAAGAATGCGAGCGCGGGCACCGATGCGAGGGCCGAGTCGAAGCCCGACAGCGACAGCGCAGCGGTCGTGCCCCCCGCCGCCGCGGCCAGCAACCATCGCCAGCGCACGCGAAAGCTGCCGGCAAACGTCCGCGACTCGGCGAGGTCTTCGCCCGCACCGGCCATCTTGAGGATGTCCTCGGTGGCCTCCTCGCGAATCACGTCCACGACGTCGTCGACATCGATGACGCCCAGCATCACGTCGTACTCGTCGACCACGGGCAGCGCGACCAGATCGTAGCGACTGACGATCTCCGCGACGTCCTCTTGGTCGGTGTCGGCGGTGACCTTGACCAGATCCCGCTCCATGATGTCGCGGATCTTCTGGCTCGGCCGGCTGATGACGAGCATCCGTAGCGAGCAGACGCCGATGAGCCTGTCGTCCACGTCGACCACGTACATGTAAAACGCAGTCTCGGGAGGCTCTTCCTCGTCCTGGATCATCATCAGCCCGTCGCCGACGGTGGCGCTGGGCAAGACCCGGAAGTACTGCGGCGACATCATGCCACCGGCAGTGTTCTCGTCGTATGCCAGCAGATCTTCGAGCTCGTTGGCGTCGTCCTGATCGAGCCGACCGAGGATCTGCTGCAGGCGCTCTTCCTCGACGCGCCCCAAGATGTCGACGGCGTCGTCGGCATCCATGTCGTCGAGGAGGTTGGCTGCTTCCTCTGGCGCCAGCTGGGCCACCAACACCGCGGCCGCCTCGTAGCGCATGGCCTCGAGCACCTCGGGGCGACGATCGGCCGGCAGCAGCTGCAGCACCCGCAGCCGGTCCTCTACATCGAGGTTGTCCAGCTGGCTCGCGATCTGGACGTCGTCTTGCCGCAGCAGCGAGCGACGCAGACGACGGACATCCCCCGCACGCAGGAGCGTGTGGAGCACCGCGATCTTTCGCGTGCGCTGGGCCGGCATGGCGCGCGGATGATACGTCCGGGCGACTACGCCCGCCATCGGCACCGCGCGACGGAGGCGGTCAGGTGTGGGGGCCGATGGGGCCGGCGCCAGCGAGATTGAACGCCGCCATTACCAGCACCGCGACGAACGCGGCGATCATCAGCCACAGCAGGGTGTTGGCCCGCGGCAGTCCGAACAAGGCGCGACGCACCACGCCGCCGTCGGCGGCCGGGCGAGGCTTCACGCGGGGGGCCACCGGAGCCGAGGGAGCGGCTGCCGATGCGGCCTCGGTCTCGGTCGGCGGCAACACGGAGCGCTGCTGCTGCCGTCGCGCATGCAGGGCCGCCCGCTCGCGCTCGTAGAGCAACTCCATGACCACCTCCGACGGCAGTCCCAGTGCGCGCGTGCAGCAGCGCAAGAAACCCTTGACGAACACCGGACCCGGCAAGGCTCCAAAGTCATCGCCCTCGAGCATGCGCAGGCTGGATGCGGGGATCTTGGTCGCCGCCGCCAGCTGCTCGATGCTCAGGCCTGCGCGTTGCCGCTGCTCACGGACGTACGTCCCCGGGGAAGGGGTGTCGCCTCCGGTCGCATCGCTGGGCTCCGTCGTGCGCGGGGCCTGTGGCGCGACGACGCGCAGCCGGCTCATCTCGGCTTGCATTGCGGGCGAGTGTGGCGTGAAGCCATGCCCCGGGGCAAGAGGCCCCTTGTCACCACGTACACCTACTTCAGCGGCCACGAGGCCGTGTCCCGGCGTGGGCCAACCTCTTTTGTTGGGTGTTTTCGGAGTGTTGACCAGGGGCCCGTTGGGCGTGGTCCTCCACGTGAGGCGTCGACGATCAACGCCTCCGCGCGGGGGCGCGATCTCGGGTCAGGGAGCGCCGCGCGCAATCGCGTCGCCCGCGCTCGTCTCGGTCCCGAGGAAGCGTCCGCAATCTTCGGCCAGACAGCTCCGGGGTGCGAGCGCGACACAGCTGCCGAACGCATCGTGAGCGCTTTGTTGATCGCCCAGCCGCATGCTCGCCACGCCCAAGATCCGATGCGCGTCCTGAATCGGGCATCGCGGATCTTCGACGACTTGCTGCGCTTGCTCCACCGCCTGCTCGGGCAAGCCCGTGTCCAGGTAGACCTGGGCCAGCCGATAGCGGGCGACGCAAAACGCTGGGTTGATGAGGACCGCCTGCCGCAGCTCGTTGGTGGCGCTGACGAGATCACCCAAGTGGTAGTGGGCCCAGCCCAGGTTGGCGAGCGCCGAGTAGCGGTCGGCATAGAACTGCTGCTCGAGCGCGGCCCGGGAGTGTTCGATGGCGGACTCGGCGTTGTGGAAGAACAGCGAGACCACGGAGATCGAATTGTTGGCTCGACCTCGACCGGCCGCACCATCGGGGTAGTGCGTCGCGGCGGTCGAGAACGCCTCACGCGCCTGCTCGTGCAGCGTCTGGGCACGGGCACGCTGGAGATCGGATGCGTCGTCGGTGAGGCACTGCTGGGTGTCCACCGCATCCATCAGGGTTCTCCCCTCATTGAGCAGCAGGACCCCGCGCAGGTAGTACGAGTCGGCGTGCTCGGGGTCGGCCTGGAGCGCGCGCTCCAGCTGGAGCTTGGCGTCCTCGAACATGCCGTTGTGAAACGAGCCCACCGCAACGTCGTAGTGCTTGTCGGCCGGGCTCGCCTCGGGCGTCGCAGGATCGTTGGACGTCTCGCCCTTGCGCGCGGCGCAGCCGGGGGCGCCCACGACGCTTCCGACGATCGAGGCCAAGACCAGCGCACGAGCCGCAAGCGCACGGGGACCGCGTGGGATGGAGGGCATGCTCCAACGATTGACACGGGCCCGCACGACCTTCCAAAAACCCTGCGAAGATAGGGTCACAGCGACCAGCAGACCTTGCCGACGATCGCTGCTTGCTTGGCCCACAGTATGCGGCATGCTGGCGACGTGTCGGCCGTGTTGCTTGCCTTGCTGGACGCTCATCCCGAAGGCCCGGGCTGGGCCCGGTCGTGGCTAACCGACACGCTTCGGGCCAGCCTCCCCGGCTACGGCGAAGACGATCGCGAGCACACCTTGCGTGGGTGGAGTGTCGGCGCCGCATGGGGCAACGAGACCCTCGTGCAGTCGCGACCGCTGGTGCGGACCAACGACATCGATCCCATCGACGATCTGTTGCGTACCCCAGCGTCGTGTGTGGTTGCCGCCTTCAGCGTGCAATCCACGGGCGCTGGCGCGCTGGTCGCTCCTCCTGCCGTCAAGCTGTCGCGGTTCCGCCGATGGTTGGGTGTTCGTGTGGGTCAGGTGTTGCCGCAGGATCTCGCGAGCCACTTGCGGTCGTCCCTGCCGGGGTTCCTGTCCCGCCACCAGGTCGATCGCGGTGATGGAGAGCTGGTGTTCCTGACGTTCCTCGCTCAACTGCACGCGGCGGGCGGCCTGCGCAAGACCTACTCCGAGCCCGCGCTGATCCGCGAAGCGCTCAGCGCCACCGCCCGGGCCGCCGAGATCGATCCGCCCCACAACCTGGTGGTGAGTGACGGTCGTACCTTTGCCATGCTGCACCAGGCCGGATCGCTCGTGTCGTTCGAGCCGCCGCCGGTCGACGATGCTGCCCCGCGCTTTGGCGTGACCCCGACCGGCGTGCCCAACCGGCCCACCAATTTGCTGCTGCACACCGAGCACCCACCGAGCGACGCCCCCCAGCACGGCGGCGAGCGTGTCGCCGAGGGCGTGTTCACCATCGATGTCCGCAGCCCGCGGTCCATCGAGCGCTGAGCACCGAGTCTCGGCCCGCGTTCGTCTGGCGATCATGTCGGAAGTAGACCATCGGGATCAGGCGGCCGTGGCGTTGGTGACCCTGCGCAAGCGCGTCGACGACCACTTCGACGCGGCGCTCGACAGAAGCCCCGAGCAGATGCAGTGCCGACGGGGCTGCGCCCACTGTTGTCATCACCGATTCGGCGTGTTCGAAGTCGAGGCGCATCGGGTCAGGGCCGCGCTCGTGCGGCTGGGTCGGCGCGACCCCGAGCTTCGCCAGCGCGTGCGCGTACAAGCCGACGATCCCGCGACCACCGACCACTGCGCGCTGCTCGTCGACGACCGCTGCACGGTCTACGAGGATCGACCGCTCATCTGTCGAACCCACGGCTTGCCCACCATCGTTCGAGACGACGACGGCAGCGCCAAGGTGGCCGGGTGCCCGCTCAACTTCACCAGCGCCAAGCCCCCCAACGCCAGCCTGCTCGAGCTCGCGGCCGTCAACGCCCCGCTTTCGGTGATGGCACGGATGTGGGACGGCGAAGGCACCCGCGTCGACCTGGCCGACCTGGCTCGCGCCGTCGACGTACTCGACGAAGCGTAGGCCAGGCCGGGCCTTCGGCCACGGCGCCGCGTCAGTTGTCGTCGAGCTGCTTGGCCAACGCGCTGAGATCGAGCTTGAACCCGAGCACCTTGTCGTTGTCCCGCTTGGGGCCCGAGCCCCCACGCCCGCCGCCACCGCGACCCGAGCCGCGATCGCCCTTGCGGGGACCGCCGCCCTTGCGAGGCCCCCCACCCTTGCCGTCCGGCTTGCGGCGACGCTTGCCACCGCCGGGCCTTTCCGAAGACTCCGGACGCGGCAGCAGTGCCCGCAAGCTCAGTGAGAAGCGCTTGCGCTCGGGTGTGATCTCGATGACACGACCCCGCACGCGCTGACCCACGTGGACCGCCTCGACGGGGCTGGAGATGAACCCATGGCTCAGCTCGCTGACGTGGACCAGGCCCTCCTGGGGCAGCCCCACATCGATGAACGCCCCGAAATTGGCCAGGTGGGTGACCACGCCGGGCAGCTCCATGCCCACGGTCAGATCCTCGAACGAGCGCAAGGAGTGCTCGAACTCCACCGGATCGAACGGCGGTCGCGGGTCGATGCCGGGCGTGCGCAGCTGCTGCAAGATGCTGTCGAGGGTGGCGCGCCCCAGCGGCTCGGTGCTGTCGCCGAGCTCGTTCAGCTGGGCCTTGCCGTCGATCTTGCCCACCAGCTCGGCGTTGCCGACCAGCTCGCCCACCGTCACGTCGAGCTCACGCGCCATCTCGATCACCTGCGGATGCCGCTCGGGGTGGATAGTGGTGCGGTCCAGAGCGTGGTCACCGTCGACCACCTTCACGAAGCCTGCGCCCTGCTCGAACGCCTTGCCCTCCACACCGGGGACGTCGGGTACATGGACGCCCACGGCTGGTTCTACATCGTCGACCGCAAGAAGGACCAGATCAACGCCGGTGGGTACAAGGTCTGGCCGAGAGAGGTCGAGGACGTGCTCTACGAGCACGATGCGGTGCGCGAGGCCG
>JAHZJA010001252.1 GCA_022601155.1 Deltaproteobacteria bacterium
GGTGCTCGCCATGCGATGGGTGACGATGCTCTGCTCGGGATGCCCGGGGACGATGTCGAAGTCGCGCCCCCCCGCCCCCGGACCGGCCGCGGCCGGCACCTTGCAGACTCCGAACTCGGCCGGGTTGGTCTCCCACTCCAAGAAGGACAGACCGCTCGCCCCGCCGCCGCCGCCGGGGCGATGGCAGTGCGCACAGTTGCCGTGCAGGTAGGCTCGCGCACGCGCGTCGAGATCCCCGTCGCCGGCCGGGTCGGGATAGGCCTGCAGGCCCGCCGGATCGGGCAGCGCGTCGGCCAGGACCCCCTGCTCCTCCAGCCAACGCAGCTGGTCGACCATCTCGCCGTCCCGCTCCACGGGCGTGTTGAGCTGGGCCGTGGTGGGGCCCAACAGCTGGAGCACGTCATCGCGCTCGTGGCAGCTCCCGCAGGTGTTCTCGTCGGGAATGATGTACAGCTGCTCCGCCGACGCCCCGTCGGCATCGATGTACGGCACGATCACCTCGGCCCCGGCCTTGATGCGGGTCGCCTCGGTCTGCTCGTCATCCCAGCGATAGATGTAGGAGTGCCAGCGGTCGGCCTCCAGCACCAACAGCCGCGTCTCCACCGTGAACAGGTCGGTCCCCGGGTTGCTGCGGTCGCGATCGATGAAGAACGACTTGATGAACACGCTGCCCAGCGGCACGTCCCATGCGTCGCGTTCGGTGATCGTCAGCCCTTCGTCCTCGGGCAGGAAGAAGTAGCGCCCCTTGCCCGCGGCATCGGCCCAAAGTGGCGCGGCCACCGTGTACGGCGTGACGCCCGGGGCCGGCTGCTCGAGGACCATGTCACCCGCGAAGAACCCATACTCCGACAGGGTCTCGTAGGGCACGGCCTCGAGGTCGACCACGGGGCGAGGAACCGGATCGGGCTGTGCTTCGGCGCACCCGACCGCCATCACGGCGGTCAGGGCCAACAGGATCGACGACGAGTTCATCACTGCCGCGCTCATAGATCACGCGGCAGCGGGTCGTGCTCGCAGACGTACGCCGTGTCCTCGCGCTCGATCATCCCTTGGCCGCACAGGTTCACCGAGATGAAGTCCGCCTCGCCGTTGTCGCTGACGCAGTTGGTCAGGCTCCCGTCGCTGTTGTCCTTGGCTTCATCGAAGCAGCCGCCGTAGACGATGTCCGGCGAGGGCACCGTCAGCTCGGTCACCGCCAAGATGAGCTCGGCGGGGTCCTCTCCGTTGTTCTCCATCGTGTTGTCGTGGATGAAGTTGCCCTCGGCGTAGATATCGAACGTCGGGTCGTCGGGCGGAGCGAACAGGTCGTCGACGTAGGCGATCACGACGACCGCGGCGCTGACATTGCCCGTAATCACGTTGTCGGCCACCTCGTTGTTGTCGGCGGCCAGGATCAGCACCCCGATGCCGTGAGGGACCAGCGCCACCACCGTGCCCGACTCACCGAAGTTGGGCACGTTGTTGTCCTCGATGACGTTGTCGTAGAGGTTGGCGCGCTTGCCATCGATGACCTCGAGACCGGGAAGGTTGAACACCAACAGCCCCGCCGTGTTGTCGTGGGCGTGGTTGCCGCGCACGATCGCATCGGTGGAGTTTTCGATCTCGATGCCGGCCACGTTGCCGAACGCCTCGCTGTCCTCGACGAGGATGGCCGTGGACTGGCCCACGTAGATCCCCGCGTCGCGAGCTCCCTGGACCACGGAGTTCTGAATCGTGACCCCGTTGGACTGGACCGGGTACAGGCCGTAGGCCCCGTTCTCCAGCGAGGCTTCCGCCTCCCACACCACGTGGACGTTGAGGAAGGCGATGTTGTCGACGTTGTCGGCTCGGATGCCATCACCCGGCGTGTTGAGCACCTGCAGGTCCTCGACCGTGACGTCGTCGCCCGTGATGAGCACACCGTTGCCACCGCTGATCTGCTCGCTGAAATCCAGGAGCGTGTCGGTCGGCCCCGCGCCTCGCAGCGTCACGCCGTTGGCGTTGAGGGTCAGCTGGCGCGTGAAGGTGAAGTTGCCAGCGCCCAGGCAGATCGTCTGCCCCTCCATCACGTCGACGAAGGCCTCTTGGACCGCGGTCTGATCGTCGTCCGACGGGTTGACGGCCAGGTCACAGCCCTCGGGCAGGTTGGCACTGCCACTGTCACCCGTCGGTGACGTCCCGCCGTCGTCGTTGCTGGTGTCCCCCGCAGCGCCCCCGTCGTCGCCACAAGCGGGCGCCGCAACCAAGAGCGCACCCAATGCCCATGCCCACCGTTGCCGTCCCATGCTGCCGTGTGCGATCGCCATGTTCATGTCTCCTGTCCGACCGGCCAGTAAGTAGTCGGTACTGGCCACTGTTATCGCAGAATCGAGCACCCGCGCGGGCGAAGGCCCGCCGAATTCCGCAGTTTTTCTCACACTCTCGAACCACAGCGCAGAACCCGCGCCCTCGGCGCCGACGGTCGGACGCCGCGATCGCGCCCGTCCGCGGGCGGGCCCAATTCGGGCCTCAGCCCGGCCTCAGCTGGCTCCGCTCCGCAGCACGACCGCAGGCACGGTCTTGAGGATGATCTTGATGTCGAGCCACAGCGACCAGTTGTCGATGTAGTCGAGGTCCATCCGCATCCACTCGTCGAAGTCGATCTGGTTGCGACCCGACACCTGCCACATGCCCGTGAGTCCGGGCTTCACCGACAACCGGCGACGCTGCCACGGCTCGTACTGATCCACCTCGGACGGCAGCGGCGGCCGCGGTCCCACCAGGCTCATGTCGCCCACGAAGATGTTGAACAGCTGGGGCAACTCGTCGAGCGAGGTCTTGCGGATGAAGCGGCCGACCGCCGTGATCCGCGGATCTCGCTGGATCTTGAAGACGGGGCCGTCCATCTCGTTGAGGTGCATCAGCTCCTGCTTGCGCTTCTCCGCGTCCATGACCATGGAGCGAAACTTGAGCATGGTGAACGTGCGCCCGTTGCGACCCGCCCGAACCTGGCGGAACAGCACCGGCCCCGGATCGGTGATCTTGATCGCGATCGTCACGAACAACATGATCGGCCCGGTAAGGAGGATGCCGACCAGCGCTCCCGTGAAGTCGATGATGCGCTTGATCGCGAGTCGGGCTTCGGATGTCGGGGTGCGCCGCAGGTTGAGCAGCGGATAGTCGAAGCCCGAGATGTTGGCGATCTGCATCGTGCCCTTGGAGGGCACGGTGGGGGGCAGGTTCACGAGCACATCCACCCCTCGCACCTCACAGGAGGCCATCGCGTCGCGCAGGATCTCGGGCTGTCGTCCGCGCACGGCGAACACCACCTCGTCGACCGGCTGGCGATCGAGCAGCGAGGCGAGGCTGCCCACATGTCCCAGCTGAGGACGCGCTCCGGGGTGGCCCGACTCCCCGGGCACGCTCACGAACCCGAGGATCTTGATGTTGAACGGCGACTGCTCCTGCATCGACTGGGCGAAGGCCACGCCGCCGTCGTTGGCCCCCACGATCACCACGCGGTGTCCGTCGTCGCTGCGACGCCGCAGCATGCGGACGCTCTCCATCAACAGCACCCGTCCCATCAGCAGGGCGGCAAACTGAAGGATCGCGAACATCGCCACCAAGCTGCGGGAGATGAACGTCAGGCGAAACATGAACTGGGCCACGATCAGCAGACCCAGTCCCACGAGCACCGCACGGAAGAACCGCAGCGCCATCACCCGATAGGAGCGACGATGATCGTTGGTGCCGCTCCAGTAGAACGCCAGTCCCCAAAGCGGCAGCATCCCCGCCAGCAGCTGGTAGTAGAGGTCCAGCTCGGACAGGGGCCCGACATCGAGGAACGACACGTTCGACGCGGCACGCGACAGCATGCCGAACACGCCCGAGCCATCGTCCTCGCCCAATCGTTGACGCAGGAACAAAGCAGCCAAGAACGCTGCGGCCGAGACGACCACGTCGTACACGACCATGGCCTGCCGAAAGAAAACGGACTGTTGGCGCCACATCGGAGGGTTGCCGTCACCTGCGCGGGGCGGACGCGGCACGTCGCCGGGGCCCCAGACGCCCCATGGTCGCACCCGAGTCCCAGCGGGAAAAGGCATCAAGGCCAGGTCGAGATGATGCCCGGCGTGCGCAAGTCCGCACTGCGGGGGGCCGAAACCAGGTTGCGGGAGTGCGACCACCCGCCCCCTCGATCCGTCGTACAATGGTCGACGGGCGACCGTCCACGCACGTTGCGCATTCGGCGGAGCCGCCGTTTGTGCTAACCCATACCCAACCTGCCCTCCCGGCCCATGAATTCCAGCCGAACCGGCAAGACCATCGTGCCCACCTCCGTCGTTTCATCGGGAGACGGCGTGGGCAGTCTCGACCAAATGCTCGACGCAGTCGTCGTGGGTGCACCAGACCCAGCGGCGTCGCACGCGTTCTTGTTGGTGCTGTCGGGGACCGATCCCGGGCGTCTGCACGTGCTCGATCGGCCCGAGATGGTCATCGGTCGCTCGCGGTTCGCCGACATTCACATCAGTGAGCGCGCGCTTTCGCAGCAACACTGCAAGCTGACCCGGCACGGCGAGAACCACCGGCTGTTCGACCTGGGCTCCACCAACGGGACCTTCGTCAACGACATGCGGGTCCAGCAGGCCGATCTCAAGCCCGGCGACGTCGTGCGCACGGGTGAGACGGTCTTCACGTACATGTCCGGCAACCACTCGGGCGTGGGGGCCGGAGTCGGACCGGGAGCCGGAGTCGGGGCTCCCGTGGGGCCCGCAGTGGCTCCTGGCCCGGGTATCAGCGCCTCTTCGGGCGGCTATGGGGCGAGCCCCCCGAACGCCCTGCCGGCCGGGATCTCTACCTCCGGGCAGATGAGCGTGTCGGGGTCGGGGCCGGTTCACCCGGCGTCCAGCAGCCTCGTGCGGTCCCATCCAGCCGCAGCCCCCTCCCCCACCATGGCGCTGGCCCGCCGCCCGCCACAGCCGCTCATCTCGGTGGCCGAGGGCGGCTACGCGGGCAGTCCCCAGGTCCTCCAGGTTCCGCAAGACATGGCGGCGGCCGACGACGGCCCCGATCTGCTCGCGCGCATCTTGTGGGCCATCGGCTTCCTGCGCCGCTACTGGCTGTCCATCCTGCTGTGCACGATGGTCGGCACGGGGCTGGGCGTCGCCAGCTACAAGTACCTCAAGCCTCCTGCCCGCGCAGAGTTCGAGATCAACCTCGACCCCGATGCGTCCGACAACCCGGTCGAGCGCGCGCGTCGGGCCAACTTCGAGTTCTTCCGTTCGGCGCAGAACAACTTCAAGCGCCCCGGCCTCATCCACGAGACCCTCAAGCAGCTGGGCTACACCGACGTCACCGCGGACACGATTCGTGGCGTCCAGGGCGGGCTCGAGTTCAACAAGGTCGGCGAGTACACCTACAAGGGAGCGTTCTCTGCTCCCACGGCCGACGGCGCCATCGCTTTCCTCGACGTTCACTTGGCGCTGTACCGCGACGCCGAGATCGACAAGGCGCTCAAGGTCCTGCTGGCCGAGGTCCAGACCCTCGAAGCCCAGCTGTCCCAGACCGACGAGCAGCGCATCAGCACCAACCAGGCGATCCTCGCCTTCAAGCAAGAGCACTCCGAGGGCTTGCCGGAGAAGGCGGCGTTCCATCTGCAGCGCGAGCTCGAGCTCGGCGTCGAGCGCAACCGCGCGCTGGGCATGCTCACCCGCAGCTCTGCGGACGCCCAGGTCGCTCGCAAGGCGCTGCGCAGCGAAGACCCCGTGCTGGAGGCCCGCATCGAGGATGCGGCCCCCTACGCCACGAGCATCGCCAACCTCGACCAACGCCTGGCCGAGGCCCGTGCCATCGGCAAGGGCCCCGAGCACCCCGACGTCGTCAGCCTCGAGGCGGAGAAGCGCTCCCTCGAGTCCAAGCGCGACAAGATCCTCCGCGAGGGCACGACCAAGGTCACCCGGTTCAAGAACCCGGCCTATCGCACCGCCCGCGGCCAGCTCGACGAGGCCGAAGCGGCGCAGCGGGTGGCGCAAGCCGACCTGGCCCGCGTGACCAAGGAACTCGAAGAGGCCGAGGGCATCGTCGACAAGCTGCCGCGGCTGCAGGCCGAGTTCCTCGATCTCAGCCGCAACCAGACGACCATCCAGCGGCAGTACGACGAGCTGTTCTCGCAGCTCAACAGCACCCGGGTCCGCCTCGATCTCGAGCGAGCCCAGGCCGCCGCTCGGTACGAGGTCATCACCCCGCCCAACGTCATCCCCGTCTCGCGGCTCAAGACCCTCATCATCCGCGGGGGTATCGGGCTGTTCCTCGGTCTGTTCCTCGGGCTGGGCCTGGGCGCGCTGCGAGAGCTCCGCCGCTACGTCGCCGCCCGCCTGGCCGCGGTACGACGCTAGACGGCCGCGCTCCACGAGCCGACGGCCGCGACCCCACGCGGGCGAGATCCATCGCGCGTCCGAGGTCAGCCGCACGCCGAGGACAACGACCCCGCCAGGGCGGTGTGCGTTGCTCGGCGCACGGAGACGACGGGTGCTCGCGCATCGTCGCGGATGCTCCCGTCCAAGAGCAGGAAGACGCCGAGGCGCTTGGCTCAGCCGCGGCTTCATCCTCCGGAACCGGGCGCGTTTAGCCCAGATACTGGAACGAGTACCGCAGCCAATCGGACGGCCGGCGGCACGCTTCGATGGTCTCCAGATAGGACAGATTTTGCTGCAGCGCGGGACAAGATCCGACGTTGTCGTCGAACGTGGCAATGTTCGACCAGCCCTGGCCCGGCACATGTTGGATCATCAACAGCTCGAAACAGCCACCATTGTCGTTGATGCCCCCGATTTCGGTGGCATCGATGGTGAAGTCGAACGCGTAGCCCTGCTGACCGAGCATGTCGGCGGTGAACGAGGAGTTGGGGCTGGCGGTGGTTTGGTCCAGCTCGATGAACGAAGCCGGCAGGGAGCAATGCTGGCCGTAGATGATGACCGGCGCTCCGGGCGAGGCTGCGTACCCATTGATCGACAGCGCCCGATGATCGGGGCCATCCAGAGTGTTGGCCAACCCTTGGTAGACGTAGCCATTGGCGTCGACGGTCACGTCCGCGCAGCCGGGGGCGGCGAGCGTGAGCAGCAGGGTCGAGACGGCGAGTGCGGTTTTCATCATCATTATCCTCCGGTCGAGCGTTCGCGTGCCGACGTGGCACGCCACGGGTGGGGAGGATCGGTCGGGCATACCTCGCGGACTATCCTCGATGCGACGCCACCGTTCGGAATACGCAGCGAAACTCGGGGATCCCACCAGTGCGTTCAGGTCGGGGTCGGCCGCGCCGCGCGGAGGGTCTGGGACGGAGTCTCGCCGAAGATCCGACGATAGTTCTGCGAGAAGCGGCCGAGAGAGGGAAAGCCCCAGCGCAGCGCGATCTCGGTGACCGTGGCGACGCTGGGATCGGAGGACGCCAGCTGCTCCCGTGCGCGATGCAGGCGTACCCGGCGGAGATGACCCATGGGTGTCGTGCCCCGGAACCTTCGAAAGCCGACCTGAAGCGACCGCGCAGATACACCCGATACGGCCACGAGATCCTCGAGCCGTATCGGCTGCTCGGCGTGGGCCTCGATATGCTCCTCGACCCGGCGAACATGCCGGGGAGCAGGGGCAGCTGGTGCGCGATGAAGAAGCTTCGAGTAGCTGTGCGGCTGTCCGTACAGGATCTGCAGTAACAGGTGATCTGCGATCTGCTTGCGCGCCAACGGGCTGGCCAATACCGGGCTGTTCGAATCGATCTGACGGGCGAGCATCCGTACCAAGTCGTGCACCCCCTCGGTCTGCGTAGCGTCGATCCGTGACCCGAGCTCGAATGCAATGGGCGACGTGGGGTGCCGGCCGAGCAACGTCCCCAGCATCCGCGACAATGCAGCAGGCTCGACGATGGTTGCCAGGGACTCCGCCTCGGGCGTGAAGCGAACGGTGATGTCGTGCCCCGCGTCGACCATCGACCCCAGACGCACGTCTTGGTCCACGGTCTGCCCACAGCGCTGCATCCGGGACGTCCCCGCGATGGGGGTCTGCAACAGGGTGAACGGCAGTGCGGGCGCTTCGAGCTCGATATGACCGCCGTAGCGACAGTACAGCAGCATCAGCTCGTCGGACCACGCATAGGAGCGCATCTCTGTATCGACACCAC
>JAHZJA010001253.1 GCA_022601155.1 Deltaproteobacteria bacterium
ACGATCATGCGTTGGCCAATGGCTTGGCCGCGATCGATGCAATCGAGCGAACCCAGGGGGTCGATCATGCCGACCTGGTGCTGTCGCTCAACTCGCTGGCCCACACCTACACTGCCCAGGGGCACCCCGAGGATGCGAGGGTCCACTTGGAGCGAGCGCTGCAGATCGCTGTGGCGCAGCTGGGGCGGCAGCATCCGTTGACTGCCACCGTACACAACACGCTGGGGGTGGCCCTGATGAACGAGTCCCGGTGGGACGAGGCGCTGACCCACTACCGCCGCGCCCTCGAAATTCGCGAGGCGGCGTTCGGTCCGATCCATCCTGCCGTCGCCTCGTCGTTGAGCAACATGGCGGCGCCCTTCCTCGTCAGGACCGAGATGGAGATGGCGTTGTCATGGCTGCGAAAGGCCGAAGCGGTCTGGGACCAGCTCCCTGGCGACGATCCCGACGTGGCCTATGTGTATGCGTCTTTGGCGGGGGCGCTCAGCCATACCGGAGCGATCGACGAGGCGATCGGCTATGGTCGTCGGGCGGTGGAGATCTGGAGCAACGACCCAGGGCCGCGGCACCAGGTGGTGGGGGCCCTGGGTAATCTCGGAGGATTGCTGTTCCGGTATCGCGACGAAATGGAGGGGCTGGCCATGTTGCGTCGCGCCTTGCGGATCTCGCGGGAGAGCTTCGAGCCGTTGCACCGTCAGGTAGCAGAAGCGAGTCGGATCCTGGGCACGGCGTTGCTTGGCGCGGAGATCGACTCCACCGAGCACGTGAGCGCCTGGCTCGAGCTGGGCGAGGTGGCCCAGGCTCGTGGCGCCATCGACAACCTCCGGTTCTGCGGCGAGCGGGCGGTGAAGGTCAGCAAAGCGGTCGGGGGGCGAACGATGCAGGGCGCCGAGGCCCGTTTGTTGCTGGCCCAGGGACTCGTGGCGACCAAGGGCGATCGCTCCCGTGCTCGCGCCCTGACGAGGGAGGCACTGCGGTCGCTCCGTGGAATGGGTCGCGAGGCAGAGGCGATTCGGACACGTGTCGAGGCACTGCACACGGAGCTCCACCCGTGAGTGATCGGCGAGGTTGGCGAGTTCATCTCCCCGACGGGAGCTCGCGGAGGATCGACCGTCGTGGTCTGGTGGTCGGGCGGGGCTTCGATGCCGACATCGTGGTGCCCCATGCCCGTGCCAGCCGCCAGCACGTGCTGATCCGTGTGGCCCCGACCGGCCCCCAGGCGGTACCGCTGACTCCAGCGCCCACCTGGGTCGACGGCGAGCCGATCACCACGACCACCATGCTGGTCGACGGATGCCGGCTCGCCATGCCCGGGCTCGAGCTGCGGGTGCGCACGTCCAGCGACGACCCCACGACGGCCCCGGTATGGGTGCTCGAGCGTGAATCGGGGGCGCTGCTGGGCGTACCCGAGTCGGGAATCTCGGTCGGTGGGGACCCCACAGATGACGTGGTGGTGGACGGGTGGCCCGCGGCAGCGCTTCGTCTGTACATCGTGGGCGGTCGGCTGTCGGTCGCCAATGCCGTCGAGGTGGAGATCGATGGTCGCCACGTGGAACCCGACGGGCTCGAGCCGCTGGAGCGCGGCGCTCGACTCGAGGTGTGTGGCGAGTCGCTGCACGTGCTCGGGGGCGGGACCCGTGTCAGCGAGCGCACCACCGCCGAGCCTTCCATCTCCGCCCACCCCACGCTGCCCCACCGGGTGCGGCTGTCGTTCAGGCCGCGTGGCGGCGAGCTGGAGGTGGTGGTTGGCTCTCGCCAGTATCGGGTCGAGCTTCCCGAGCGGCGTTGCGAGCTGGTGGCGTGCCTGCTTCGCCCGCAGGGTCGGTTGAAGGCGGGGCAGATGGTGCGTGACGAGGAGATCGGGGGCCGGCTGTGGCCGCAGCGCGCCGTGGTTCGGACCGATCTCAACGTGCTGGTCCATCGTCTTCGCCGCGACCTCACCGCAGCTGGGCTCGACGGTGCCCGGCTGATCGAGCGAGCGCGAGGTGGTCATGCGACCCGCTTTTGTCTCGCGCCCGAGGCGGTGGTGCGGCTGGATTGAGCTCAGCCGAAGATGCTCCCGACCCAGTCGACCACGGAACCGGCGGTGCCCTGCGCCCAGTCATCAACCGCTGCGTTTGCCTCGTCGATCGCGTCGTTGTAGTCGGACACGCCGCCCCAGATCCAAGCGTTGGTCTCTTCGTGGGCCAGCTGGAACCACTGGGCGGTTACCCAGAACGCACCTTCGAGGGCAGGCACCGCGTGCTGGGTGATCGCGTCGACGCTCGTGTCGTAGGCACTGTGTGCGTCGGCCCCCGTGACGTAGACCTCCACGGTGACCGCCTTGATTCCAAAGGTCGCGCCGTACTGTCCGCCGTGCCCCCAGCTGGCCGCTGCTTCGAGTCCCAGCCCCGCTCCCGCGCTGGCGCCGGCATGGGTGCCGTTGGGGTCGCCCACGTGTGCGGACACCCCGATGAGACTGGCGCCCGCATTGATCCCCACTCCGTCGTCGTAGACCGACAAGAACGCGACGATCTCGGGCCCGGTCAGTGTGAGCCCCCATCCCTGCCCCTCGATGTCGAGAAGATCGATCCCGATGCGTGCGTCGATCTCGTTGGCATTGCCCTTGAAATATGCCTCCGAGGACGGCCCCGTGATCACCACGCCGTAGACGACCTGGGTGCTGTGCATGGGGGCGCTCACCATCTGGCTCACTCCGCCGGGGTACTGCGGCAGATACTCGTCGTACAGGGCGGTGATCTGGGTGGGGCTCATCGCATCGATGGTGTCGCCGATGGCCTGCTCGCTGTAGCCGAATCGGTGCATCAGCTGGAGCAGTGTTCGGGGGTCGACGACCGCATACCCCTCGCCCCGCGAACGAAACACCATCGCATGCAGGCCGCCTGAGATCGTGCGCAGCTCGATCTGGACGAAGCTAGCGGAGTCCCAGTGTTGATCGGCTGCGTCGGCGCAGGGCCACAGCTGGGCGTTGGCACCGTCGACGGCATGGTCACCGTGGATCTCCAGGCACAGGTGCGGCGCGGCGGCGACATGGAGCTTGCCGTCTGCGCCCAGCTCCCACTTCTGGGCGTCGGTACCGTTGCACTCCCAGTACTGCACGTTGGCCGAGGCGGAGAAGTTGCTCGCTGCCACGTCGAGGCACCGGTTGGCCGCCACCGCACTGCGGACCTCTCCCTCGGCGGTCAGCATCCACTGCTGGTTGCGACCGCCGTGGCATCCCCAGACGTGGACGTTGGCGCCGATGCCGTCGCTCCCAGACGAGACGTCGAGGCACTGGTCCGGGTTGAGGGCCGTCGTGATCGGGGCCCACGGAATCTTCGCCGTGGTCCAGCGCTGCGCCGTGGTGCCGTTGCACTCCCACAGCTGGATGTTGGTGCCGTTGCTCGTTCCCGCGAAGTCGACATCGAGGCAACGGTCTTGCGCGACCGCGGAGCGGAGCTCGCCGCTTTCGGTCAGCGACCACTTTTGGGCGTCGGTCCCGTTGCAGCCCCACATCTGGACGTTGGTCCCGGAGCTCGTGCCGGAGTTGTCGACATCGAGGCACTTGGTGGGGTCTTTGGCGCTACGCAGGGCACCATCGGTGCCGAGGTACCAGATCTGCTGCAACTGCCCGTGGCACTGCCACAGGTGGGCGTTGTCTCCGTTGTGTACGGGGCCGCCGTTGGCGTCCAGGCACATGTCGTCGCTGACCGCGGAGCGGATTTCGCCCACCGTGAGCGGGGCTGGGGCTGCGCTGGCGAGGCCGGACAACGCGGTGAGTCCGAGGGTCGAGGTGAGGGCCGTGGTGGCGAGGAACGAGCTGAATTGAGTCGTCATGGAGGTTTCCAGGTGCGGCCTTCATTGGCCTCGTCCCCAAGCTAGGGCCTAAAGCCGCAGCGACGATTTCAAGGCGATGACACCGGGGTAGCTACGAGGGTGGCCAGTCGTGGCGGCGCCTAGCTCACCCGTACGGGGTCGCGAGAACGTCATCGCCCTGCTAGCCTGCATGCGCGATGGCGCAAGACGCAGACGCACTGCAACGGGCGTTTGCCGCCGCGTGCGATCGCCAATCCGAGGTCGCAGCCTCGTCCACGGTCGGCACGAAGCTGCTGGAGCTGGTCGCGAGCGCAGACGAAGGGGTTCCGGGGCTCGCCCTCGATCCCGTGGCGTTCGTGCAGGAGCTGGGCGCTCGGATGCAGCCCGGCGAAGACGTCCTTGCTCAACTCGAGCGCTTGCATGCTGCCGATCTGCGGCTGGCGCTGGCGTGCCTGGAGGGCGATCCGCGAGCCACGCGACGGTTCACCGAGCGCTTTGGCCGAGACCTGCGCCGCCTCGCGCATCGGTTCTCCAGCCCACAGGAGTCGGTCGAAGACCTCGAGCAGACCATTCACGAGCTGCTGCTGGTCGGGCGCCACGAGGGCGGCGCCAAGCTGCGGGCGTACGCGGGCCAGGGTTTCTTGCTCAACTGGCTGCGGATCACCACCACCCGGCTGCTGATGGACCACGCACGGCGCAAGGATCGTGCGCGCGAGCGGCCGGTCAGTGAAGGGGCGGTGCTGGGCCTGCCCGATCCGGGCGACGTGGAGCTGGCGTTTCTCAAACAGTCGTACCGCGCCACGTTCTCGGAGGCGTTGCTGGCCTCGGCGCGGGCGCTCGACCCCGGCGACCGGCATCTGCTGCGCCAGCATCTGGTGGGCTGTATGTCGATCGATCAGATCGCGGGCGCCTACGGCATCCATCGCGCGACCGCGGCTCGCCGCCTCGGGCGAGCTCGCCAGCGATTGCTGGAGGGGACGCGCGAGACGATGGCGGGCCGCCTGCAACTTCCGGCGAACGAGCTGGACAGCGTGCTCGAGCTGATCCGGTCGCAGCTCGACCTCAGCGTCGGCCGTTTCCTCGCGTCGACCGGGGTGCTGCGAGAAGCGGGCTGAACGAAGATGGACGCACCGACCATCCCCGACGGGTGCTGCCCCGATGCCAACGTGCTGGGTCGGTTCGTCGAGGGGCACTTGGCCGACGCCGAGCGAGCCTCACTGGAGCAGCACCTCGACGGGTGTGTCTCGTGCACGTTGATGTTTCGCGAGCTCGGAGTGGCGTTTTCCGAGGACGTCAGCGGGCACGACCCGGACGGCGATGCGGCGCGGGGGGCGGTGGCCACCGTGGTGGGGTCGCTCCCCGATCGGTTCACACTGCTGTATCGACTGGGGGCGGGCGGGATGGCGGA
The DNA here is from genome assembly GCA_022601155.1 of Deltaproteobacteria bacterium. GTDB lineage: Bacteria > Myxococcota_A > Polyangia > Nannocystales > Nannocystaceae > Paraliomyxa. The sequence goes on from JAHZJA010001253.1 coordinate 5,204, forward strand.
GGTCTTTGCCGTCGAAGACCGTCACCTCGGTCGCACGGTCGCGCTGAAGGTCCTCACGCTCGATGGGGCGGGTCCCGATGGCGCGCAGCAGGGGCGCAAGCGATTTCTGCAAGAAGCCCGGGTGCTCGCAGGTCTCGACCACGAAGCGATCTTGGCGGTGCACGACATCATCGAGACGCCGCAGTGGTTGGGCTTGGTGTTGCCGCTGGTGCGTGGCCACGACATCCGGGCCTGGATCGAGGAGCAACAGCCCTCGTGGTCTCGTGTCGTGGAGGTGTATCGGCAGGCCGCAGCCGGGCTGGGTGCGGCGCATCGGGCTGGCGTGGTGCACCGAGACGTCAAGCCCGACAACATCTTGGTGAGCGACGATGGTCGGGTGCGGGTAGCGGATTTTGGCCTGGCGTGGGTGGTCCCTGCCGTCAACGTGTCGTCACCGACCGTGCTGACCCAGGCGGGGACCGTGATGGGGACGCCGGGCTACATGGCGCCCGAGCAGCTGGCGGGTAAGCCCGCGGGTCCGGCCGCCGATGTGTTCAGCTTGTCTGTCGCGATCTGGGAGGGCCTCACGGGGGCACGACCATTTCGTGGGGCCTCGATCGCCGAGCAGGCGGCTGCCATCGCGGGCGGGGTGTCGATCCCCACCGATGGTGACGTCCCGCGGAGCGTGCTGGAGGTGGTCGCGCGCGGACTGGCGGCGGAGCCGAGCGACCGCTGGCCGTCGATGGAGGCCCTGGAGGCTGCACTGCGCCCCGCTGCGCCCCGCTCGTCCCGCGCGGGTTGGGTGGTGGGACTGGGTGGTGTGGCTGCGGTGGGCGTGGGCCTGATGGTGGGGTTGGTCGGGGGGGCCGAGCCGAGCGCGGAGGTTCGCCTCGCGTCGGAGTCGTCGGCACGCGCCGAGGCACCGCCGACTGCGAAACAGGGCGACCCCGATGGGGCCCAGCGCGCCGCCGAGCCTCGGGCCGCGGCACGCTCCGATCACCCCACCCTCGGAGTCGAACCCGTGGCCAGCGACAGAGCTCCAGCGCCGATCGTCAGGACGGGCTTCAAGGCCAAGCTCGACGACGCTGGAGCGCTGCTGACCCGTGGGGACCCGGAGGGCTGTCTGCGTACGCTCGAGGAGGCCTACGCCGCGGGTCCGGTCCCCGAGTGGGTCGCCGTCGACACCGAGATCACCCACGCGTCGTGCTTGGCCGCCGTTGGCCAGTGCGACGAGGGACGCCAGCGGGCACGACGGGCCTTCTTGGCCGCGGGCGTTGGAGCCGATCGTGTCGATGACAGCGCTGACAACGTCGATGCGATCTACTGCCCGCTGACCGTACCGGGGACACCAACGCGCCGCCTGGCTCGGCTGGGGATGCAATTGATGCAGTGGTCGGGTCAGCCCGAGCGCCCGACGTGCGCGCCGATGGCGGACATCGGGCTCGAGATCTTCGCGGCCGCGCCGTCCGCCGAACCGGACCTGCGCACGAGAGCCGGGCACATGCTGGCCTCGTGTTTGGCGTCGTTGGAGCGTTGCGACGAGGCGGATGCGATGTGGGCGGCGGCAGTGAGGGCCTCCGACCCTACGCGCTCGCCTCGGGATCAGGCGCTGACCGTCGCATCGATTCGCAAGCACTCGGCTTGCGCCGAAGAACCCAAATAGCCCCGGGGGTCGACCCCTCTAGTGTCGTCGAGCGGGATCCGAAGCGTCCGAGGTGTCCTCTGGAAACAGCACCTCCATCATGCGTTGCTGAATCTTCTCGACGTCCGAGGCCGATGCAAAGACGCTGACCGTGAACGCATCGCCCATTGTGCCGAACTCGACGCTATCGAGTGTGGTCTCGGGGATCCCCATGCCCTGCGCCATGATCTGGAACTGCGGGAATTCCGAGATCGCGGCCGTGCGCACCCGGGCTGCGGCGCCCGGGCTCTCGACCGCGATGCTCACCAGCACCTCGAGCCCTGATCGCATGTCCATCCACCCCGCGGCGTTCCGAGGCTCACCCATGTCGTCTGCGAGCAAGGTGGGAGGCGTAGCCCGCGGGATGGTCCCGGCAAACCACAGGGGACGGCGGGTGTCGGTGCGAACGAGGGCCGGACGCAGGGGGCCTTCGAAGATCGACGGGCCACCACCGCGAAGCCGCTGTTCGACGGCGGCCCCGGCCGCAGCGCTGCTCCACACCACCGTGTCGTTGTCGATGACGTACGCGGTGGTGTCGTCGGTGAACACCATCGCGCCATCGGTGGAGCGCCGGTTCCAGGGAGGCTGTCCGTCACGGCGCGAAGCGAGCTCGGATGCAATGCACGCGAGCGTGTCGGCCCGACCCAGGCCGGTCGCGGACAGGGCCACCGCCATGGGTTCGTCGATACGGCTCAAGGTATCCATCCCGAACGCGAGGGCTCGCCATGTTCGTGAGCCCACCCCGCACTCCTCCATGGCTCCCACCGGCTCGGAGAGCTCAGCGGCGATGATGGTGTGGAGGTCGGCCCAAAACGAGGTGTCTTGGAGCGCCGCAATGTCGATGCCCAGGAGCAAGGTGAACGATCCAGGCATCGACTCGGCAAGCAGCCGGCTACTGGCCGGAGCGGGCTGAGCGACTGGTGGAGGGCGGACCGGATCGGCCGCGATCACGGCCGCGACTGGGTTCGATCCGGTCGCGGGCTCGTGCGACGGCGGAGCGGTCTCCGTCGAGGGGCGACAGGCGGACACTGCCAGTAGCAGGAGGATCGAGGCGGCGCGAGACATGGTGGAGTTCTGGACGGCGCAGTCGGCGGGCGGTCATCGTACGACGGCTGGCCCCGACCGACGGCACTGCGTGTCAACGAAGGGGGCCGTCGCCGGGGTCTCCACGACGTTCGACCTGCGAGCGCGAGCAATACGCGCAATACGCGCAGGGGCGTGATCGACGTTGTTGGAGGGCAACCGAGAAAATCTTCGGCTGGCCGCGACTTGGCCGAGCGGATGTCGTCCGAGACCGATCGCGACGATGAGACCGGTTTTCCACTCCACCCTGGCGGCCCTCACCCTGCTGAGCGGGTGCACCCTGTTTCCCCGGGTTCGCACCGGCGATCACGGTCTCTCGTCTGGCGACGAGCGGATCGTGGTGGAGGACTCGGCCATGGCCCAGGTGATGGGCCCCTCGCTCGACAAGATGGATCACCGCACGCAGCTGCGGGGTCAGCTGGGCTCGGTGCTCCCCGTGGGCGCGGTGGTCCGTGTGACCCCGAACTACGAGCAGCAGCGGGCCGATCAGACGGCCGGGGCCCCGCTGGCCCATCGCAATCCCTGGGTCCTGGTCGAGGTTGTGCAGTCGCCCCACCAAGCACAGGTGGGCTGGCAGGGCTGGATCCATGCAGAGACGACCGCGCCGCCACGCGCTGAGTCGTCGTCGCACCCCAGCCTCGGCGACCACCGACTCACCCGTGCCTCTCGGCTGTGCCCGCGCGCCGACAGCCCCACGATGGGCTGCACCACTGCGCTCGATGCCGGCATGCCGGTCCGCGTGATCGCATGCACGGGCGCCCACGCTCACGTGGAGCTGTGGAGCACCGAAGGCCTCTACACCAACGGATTCATCAACGCCACGCAGCTCGGTGACGACGCCTGTCACGGCTGACACCCCCCAGACCCTGGAGCA
>JAHZJA010001254.1 GCA_022601155.1 Deltaproteobacteria bacterium
ATGACACGCGCTCTGCGGGCACTGTGAGTGCTCGGTACATGCAGTGCACTCGTTGTTCTCGTCGCATACAGGCGCCTGCCCCCCGCACGCACCCGCCGCTGCCGTGCACTCCACGCAGCTTCCCGCGTCGCACACGGGATTGCTCGCGTCCAGGTCGGCGCACGCTCCATTGGGGTCGCCCATCTCCTGGCAGCTCACGCAGTCCCCCATCGCATCGCAAAACGGAGCCGCGGGATCGAGGCACTGGCCGTTGCTCGTGCACATCGGTCCGGTGCTGGTCGACCCCTCGGTCATCCCATCCGTCACCGTGCCATCGCTGGTGCTCCCCGTGGGCTCCGTAGTCGTCCCCGTCGTCGACGCGGCCCCTTCGCAATCGGGATCATCGAGCACGGAGATTCCCCGACCGCACGCGCTGTAGCACGCGTCTTCGGGCCGCTCAGCGAAGCAGCCGTCGTGGTCGAAGTCGTCCAAGTCCGCCGCCTGATCGCATGCCTGGGTACCGAGTCGGCAGAACGGCCGAGCGCCGTCGTGCTGCTGTTCGCAAAACACGTCGCCGTCGTTCGAGTTGCAGTGGCTCGGATCGAGCGCTGTGAAACTCTCTACGCACGAGGCCGCCAGTCCTGTGCAGAGCCCGAGTGCGATGAACCAACCTGTCTTGCGCATTGCGTTGTCCTTGTCTCGATCAGAATCGGCCGCCAACGTAGACCCCAGCGAATCCAGGACGAACGCTCACGTTGGCCTCGACGAGGGGCCTCTGCTTTCGCTTCTTGGCGCGAAGCCCGACGTCCACCGCGACGAGCACTGCACCGACCACGGCCATGCCGAGGCCCGCGCCCAGGAGGGCACGGCCGCGTGGGCGATAGTCGGTGCCTCGGTCGAAGCCCGTCCGAGTGCTCGGTTCGACCACCCGCCCGCGTCCGAGATCCACCGCTCCCGCGATCGTGGTCCCGAGGCCCGCGGAGCCGAGGACGATGCCAGCGATCCCCATCGGGCCGATCGCCGCCGGGCGAACCGGCTTCGTGTCGGTGATTTCATCGTTGCCCTGGCCGGGGGTGGAGGTGCCTTCTATGTCGGGCGGAGCATCTTGCACGGGAAGGTACTCGAGGATCTGGGGGATCCCCTCGATCGCACAGTCCACCAGCTCCGCCTCGCCCTTTTGGGTGCAGAAGACCACCTTGTCTCCGACTTTCTTACCGTCGGTGCGGATCTCGATGAGCACGCCGTAGTTCATCACCGCGAGCTCGCGCTTGGCCTTGGGATCCTCTTCGAGGTTGCGAACGAAGAATGCGATGGTGGTCGAGGCTGTCGTGACGACCTCGATCCCGTGGCGCCGCTTGAGGGCATCGGTCGCGCTCTTGTCCAGCACGGGCTGAACCCGCTTGGTACGCGCCGGATCTTCGTCTTCGAAGTTGGTTTCCAGCGCCACGGGGGCGTACCTGGGCTCGTCTTGGAGTGCGATGGCCTCATACTCCCAAGAGGCCATCGCCAATGCCGCGGCGAGCGTAGCCGCGCCTCGAGTTCGCGTGGTTGCTCTTTGCATGCTCATCCGCTCGTCTTGGCCGTGTCTGCGGGGGCTGGGTTCGTCCCCGTGATGGTGTAGCGGAAGCAGTCTTCGCGCCAGCGCACCACCATGGGATCCTTCGAGGCAGATGCCTCGCTGGCACACGCTTTGTATCGGCGCAGCCGCAGCAGTGCTTCTACCCGCAGCCTGTCGCGGTCACGTCTGGCCGAGGTCCAACACGAGGCGTCCTTGGTTTGCGTCAGCACGACTGCCCACTTGCCGCGGGCCTTCGCATCCGTCGCCTGCTGACGCTTGTCGGCGCATGAAGGTTCGCGCAGCGTGGGAGGTTCGATGTCCGCCCCGGGGTCCGGTCGTTCACTGCGCCTAGGACGCGCCTTGGGTTGGGATCGGTGCGGGCGGGCGTCCTCGCTGCGCGCCGACGTCGGTATCTGAGATGGCGGGTCAGTTATTTCGTCGGGGTTGGGTGTCGACGCGGCCGGTGAAGGCGGGTGCTCGGCTGAGGTTACCTCGCGGTTGGGAACGGGCGGCACCGTCGCCTTCGCCGTGCCGCGGCTCACCGGTTCGGGAGCCTCGGTGGTATCGAGGCTCGTACCTTGCGACACGGTAGGCACCCGTGCGACTCGCCAATCCATGAAGGCTCCAATCCCTACCGCGATCAGCAACAGCACGGGTAACAGTCCGATCCACCACCGACGATCCGACTTTTTGGTCTCTGTTGGTGTTGACGCGGGCAACCGGCCCGCGCCCGTGGTCACCGGATCGGGCGTCGGGACGACGACGGGGACTCGAGCCGGCGGTACGATAGCGGGAGCGGCTACGACGGGTGCGGGCTGGCGCTGCACTGGAGGCGGCACCGCGCCCGGCCCATCGTTGGATGCCTGCTCGGCCGCGCGCGCGACGAAGGGAAGCGGAATTGCTTTGCGCCGGAGATCGACTCGGGTCAGGTCACCTGCGGGTCGCGCCCCATCGGCGATGACCGAAGGCGGCTTGTGAAGTCCACTCGCCCCGCCCTCGAGAATGCGGACGATTTGTTCCGCGGTCGGCCGCACCGTCGGATCGTGCGCTAGGCAACGATCCACGAGGGTCGTCAGCGCAGGCGGGAGTTCGGAGCACATCTTGTCGATGGGGAACGGTCGACTCTGCGGATCGCACTTGCGGGCCAGTAGCACGCCAAGCGGCAGCCCTTCGTACGGAGGATTGCCGCTGACCAACTCGTAGAGCATCACGCCGAACGAGTAGATGTCGAACCCGGGTGCTGGGCGCTGGTGGGCGGCCTGTTGCGGCGACATGTATAGCGGCGTACCAGGGGCACGGCCGTTCTCGGTCAGATCGGGCGACTTGGGTTCCCACCCGTCGCCTGTGGCATACGCGAGTCCGAAGTCGATGAGCCTCGCTCCTTGGTCGCCGGCTTGCCCAGACAGGATCACATTGCTCGGCTTGATGTCACGGTGAATGATGCCACGCTCGTGCAAGCCGACCAGCGCTCGGGCAACGCCGCACGCAATGGCGCATGCCCTCGGTAGCGGCAGCCCGGTTCGATGCTCCACCATCACGTGGTCGAGCGACACGCCGACGACGAGTTCGTTGACGAGGAACATCCGCCCCTCGAAACCCAACGGACCATCGAGGGACCCGACCTCCAGCGCACGGACCAGGTGCGGGTGCCCTGCAAGGCTCCCCCCAAGGCGCGCCTCATTGCGATACCTCGCCTCCGTGTTTGAGTGATCGGCTTGTGCGGTGACGACCTTCAACGCGACCTCGCGTCCGCCAGCAGCCCGATCGCGAGCACGGTAGACGATGGCCATGCCACCCCGGCCCAGTTCCTCGATGACCTCGAGCCGACCCGCCGCAACGATGGCCCCGGGTTGCAGGCGCACCTCCGTATCCCGAGGAAGCGTCGAGTAGTGCGGACCGCTGGGTTCCTGCAAGTTCATCGACATCACTGCCTCCCTTGCGGGGGTTGACGCTGCTCCACGAAATCCAACGCGCCCGCCGGGCGAAGTCGCACGAGGTAGCTACGCTGTCGGGAGAACGTCCGGCGCCCTCCATCGTGCCATAGGTCTTCGCTGAGCAAGCGCCAGCGTACCCGATGACGCCCGGCCGGGATCCTGACGTCCGTGCTCGCGGATACGTTGACCCTCTGCTGGCCGATCTCGACCTCGGCTTCCTCGACGAGGAGCACGACGACCGTGACGAGCACCTCGGGTGGGGGAGCCTTTGCTCGAGGCCGTGCGGTGGGCGGCTTGTTGCCGCCGGGCACGGGCTGGGCGCGGCTGGGCTCCGCGGCACTCAGGCTCGGGCGATCGACGCCGCGCCCCCGTCCAGTGGCGGTCGGCTCGGTCTCCGTGCCGTCTTGGACTAGCGTTGGCAGCCCTGGCAAGGTCTGGGTCGAGGTTGGTGGAGGGCCTCCCATGCCGACGTCGATGGGGTCTGCGGCGGCTCTCTGTACGGGCTGAAGGTCGACGGACCCATGTGAAGCTGAGGTCTCACGCTCGTCGGTCGGCGAGAGGGGAGTTGCCTCTTGTGCCTCAGTTCGTGCTGCTGCGGATAGGCCCGACTGAGCCGACTCAGAGTCTCGCACGCCGAAAATCCCAGCCCAGTGTGCTCCCCAGACCGCTCCTCCAAGTCCGACTACCAGTACCGCTATCAACAGTCCCGCGATCCGGTTCGATCGCATCGGTTCATCAGCGATAGGTTCTATCGAGGTAGTGCGTGTATCGATGAGGGCCGGAGCAGCCGAGCCCCCTGTGGAACGTGAGGGGCCGCCGGGGACAGGCGATGGCTCCGTTTGCATGGCCCGTGTGGGGTTCGCAGTGGCCGGCACGGGGCTACCGGTTTCGCGTTTCGGACCTGCACGCTCGAACACCTCCCATGGCACCGGGATGTCCTCAGTGCTCCGCGGTGAGGCCGCCAGATGCCCCTGTCGGGCTGTGAACCCAGAAGGCTCGGCGGCGGGGACCGGGAGTACGGCTGTTGGAGTTGGATCGTTCAGCTTTCGGAGTCGCCGCTTTCGGAACAGCCGCGGCGCGTCGTCTTCGGCATTCGGAGGAACCCCCGGATCAGCACGTCGTGGCGGATGGGCCTTCCTGGTCGTGGCACTCTCCGATCTCGGCGCCTCCTTTCGTTGTTGGACGACGCCGACAGGGGCACATGAAGGCGCACCGCCAGCAACCTTCGCGGTCGTTGCTGCGTCGAGTTGGGGATCGACGTCGGCCGCACGGGGCTCAGGTGGCATGCGCACGGCTTCGAGCGCAGCAAACGTGGCAACCAGTTCGGGAGGAGGCGCGAAGTTGTGCAACGTCCTCCCCGAGCTACGGTTCGGGCCGAGAACCGAGGTGACCGCGAGCTGAAGAGCAGAAGGGTCGCGTGTATAGCCTGGGCACTTCTCCAACGCCCTCAACAGTTCCCGCGCATCGGGTCGCTGTCGTGGATTCGGCTCGAGGCACGCTTGAACGATCGACACGAGCTGCCCCGGCGCAGCGGAATTCTCCATCGGCGGGACATCACCGTCCAAGATCGGGGCGAAGTGTGCGATTCCTTGGCAGTGCTCCCGATACACCCGGTTCTCGATCATCTCCCACGCCACGACCCCCAGCCCGTAGATATCCATCTCGGGCCGTATGTCGGTATTGAGATGCTCCGGGCTCATGTATCGGTAGGTGCCCCTTACGTATTGCCCAGGGGTTCCATCGTCGACCGTGGTGCCGATACCGAAGTCGCCCAGTTTGGTGACACCATCGCGCGTCACCAAGATGTTGGCGGGCTTGATGTCACGGTGAACGACGCCGACCGGCTTGCCGTTGACCGTTGCGCCCACGTGGGCGTGATGGAGCCCGGCCGCCGCACTGGCCACGATATGGTAGATGCACCCGAGCGAGAGCCCCTTGCTCCCGGCTCGCAGCCGCTTGAGCATCTGGTGGAGGTCCATCCCATTGACGTACTCCATCGCAATGAAGGGCATCTGGCGATGGAGACCAACGTCGATCACCTGGACGATGTTGGGATGGGTCCCCAACCACATCGCCAGACGGGCCTCGTGCATGGAACGGATTTGCCCCTCGGGTTTGCTCGCAAGCCGCTGTAGCGGGATCTTGATCACGCATACCAGCGGATCGCCCGTCGCATTGTCCTGCCACGCGAGGAAGACCTGGCCGTTGCCCCCCTCGCCGAGAAGTCGCTTGAGCACGTAGCGTCCGAGGCGAAGATCTTGGTCGGCGGCTGCGGACACTTCAGAATCTCCTCACGATAGTGTGCCCAATCGGTCGGCGGGCCGTCTCAACGCCTCTCATCCTACCCAAAGTTGCCTCGCGCCGAGCAGCGTACAAGAACCAAACTCGAAACTTCGAGCCGACGGCACCCGCGTGCGAGCTGTGTTGGCCAGGGGCGTCCATCGAACGCCAGCCAAAGCAAGACCTGGACCAAGTAAAGATCCTGCTGGGTTCGAAGCTCGACGCCGAACTGTAGGTGACCGGCGAGCCGGTCACCTGACCGGTGCCCCGGCCAGGCTAGGCACTCTCGGGCCATCGGTGTCGGACAGTTTCTGGGCGGCCAACCCGAGCGGTCGGCCCGCAGAGGCTATTGTTGCGAGGCTTGCCAAGCCGTAGCACCCGCACCCACCCCAAGACCCCGCCGTCATAATCATGACCGACGATAAGGATCGATTCACCGCCACTCTTCGACACCGCAAGGCAGCGGAGGTGATGACTCGCCGGCCGGGCCTGGTCGCGCTGCGCGTCGATGATGCCGATGGCCAACGCGACTGTATCGTCAAGGGTCCACGGGCCACCATCGGAGCCCACCCCAGTAACGCCCTCGTTGTGCGCGACGATGCCGTGAGCAGCGTCCATCTCCAACTTCAGATCGACGACGGGGGCGGTGCGACGCTCCGCGACCTGGGAAGCAAGAACGGCACCTGGGTCGGCGGAGCACGCGTCCGAGATGTGTGGCTCGGACCTGGCTGCTCGTTCCGCGCCGGGGCCTGCACGATCACTCTCGTTGGGATCGACCCGGTCGAGGTCCCCGTGTCGACCGTAGGCCGCTTTGGTGATCTCTACGGACGCGGCTCGAAGATGGGTGAGTTGTTCGCGAAGCTGGAACGACTTGCATCGATTCCACTCGATATCTTGGTCGTCGGGGAAACGGGCACCGGCAAGGAATTGGTCGCGCGTGGCCTGCATACTCAATCGTCGCGGAAAGATGGCCCGCTCGTCGTCCTCGACTGCACGATTCTGAATGAGGGGGTGGTTGAAAGCACACTCTTCGGCCACTGCAAAGGCACATTCACCGGGGCACTGACAGATCAGCCCGGACTACTCGAACAAGCCGATGGTGGCACCCTATTCATCGACGAGATCAGCGAACTGCCACTTCCGTTGCAACCAAAACTCCTGCGGGCGTTGGAGAATCACTCAACCCGCCGGATCGGGGAAACCGCGTACCGCACTTTCGACGCTCGCATCGTCGCGGCGACCAATCGCGATCTGCGTCGCATGGTGAACGAGGGGATGTTCCGCGCCGACCTGTACTTTCGGCTTGCGCAGATACAGCTCGAGGTTGCGCCGTTGCGCGACCGTGGGAAGGGCGACGTTGCTCTCCTCGCAGATCTGTTCCTTGACCGATTCGCGAAAGAGCGCGGGGTCGATCTCCGATTCGCCAACGAGACTTACTCGAAACTGGCCAGCCATGATTGGCCGGGGAATGTCCGCGAGCTTCGCAACGCCATCCGGTACGCGGCGATGCTGACGGAGGGGAGGCAGATTGACGCCGAAGATCTACCTCCGCTGCACACCGTCGGCCCGGACACGGGGGCTTCATCCGCGACAGGCGTAGTTGCCCTCGAACAAGCGATGCGGTTGCCGATTGTAGATGCACGTGTTGCGTTCGAGCGCGTCTACGTCGCGCGGGCGATGACCGAAGCGCAGGGCAACCAGAGCGAGGCTGCGCGGCGCATTGGAATGAGCAGGAGTGCATTCAGGGACTTGATCAGGCGAATTGAGTTGGGATAGCGGAGACACAAGAATGGCGCCTGCCCGTAGCGTTCAACAGAGAAGGTCGGCAGTGTTCCGTGAGTAGCAGAGCCCGGCATTGGTCCGCTACGCACGGGTGAGTAAATGTCCAACATGCGCACCAGGCAGCGTCCCCCTCCCTTGGATAATCTGACATCTACTCTGGTGCAGCGAAATCACTGCCGACCTGGGCAGTGTAGATTCGACCTAGCGCAGTGGTCGCTTCATCAAGCAGGGGGATTAGCGATGTCTGATCTTCGGGTTTGATCATTCGATCAGTAAAGGCTTGAAGTGTACGCAGGATAAGAAAAGCAATGGTGACAAGTTGGTCGATGCCTGCTGGGCAGTCATGATCTCTTGGAACAAGCTCGCCGGACTCACTTTCTTGCAAGTAGTGGCCTCTTAGACTCGGCCATGTTCCGTGAACGTGGTGTGAGCCCATTTTCTGAAGTGCAACGTACGCCAGCCGAGGAAGTTCAACGTCGTTCATCATCGCCGCCACATCGGGTAGTTTCTTCGCTGCGGTGACCTCCTCCTCGGTTAGCCTTGCTGACGAGATGAGGTCCTGGAACGACGCCAGCATGCGTTCTTCGATCGGCAGGTGTTTGCCCTCTCGTCTTGCGATAGCCTGAGCGACGTGCTTCTTGTATTCGATCTCCGTCTTCAGTCCCTGCGCGAGGTAGCGAGTGAGGCTCTCCTTTGAGTTCTTATCGCATAGCCACATTATTGTGAGGCATGACTCAAATATGCACCGGCCAAGAATCGCCGTACTTTCACCAAAGAGATGATCTTTGGAGAGATGCATCGTGGCAAGCATCAGCCGAGCGCAACGGTTTAGCAGGCCCCTGAGTACGGAGTATTCCAGCGGGGTAGCATCTCTCAATGCCGGTGACCGCCTGTCGATGTTCGAGAAGAACGAACAAAGCTCGGCGACGTACTTGTAGTGCTCGAATGCGAGGGGCCAGAAGTCTCCGTTCTGTTCGCACGTCGCCCACTCTTCCGCTGTCGCGGTTGGCGGTTCGCGCAATAGGGGCTCATCGGTCATTGTTTTCAGTGTACCCGACTGAGGGCCGCTCGTCGCGATGTCACCCGGCCCGCGAAGGAGTCGGGAACATCCAAAGCGAATCCGCCGAAGTCGAGGGTTTCGCGCCGTGTGCCGACAAGAGGTTGAGGAGACGGCCGTCCTGCCTCCGCCCCATTCGGCCTCGTAGGGCCTCGGCGTCGAACGGATACCTAGAACGGGAGGCCGTCATTCGCAACGAGAGTTCGAGGACCGGCCTACCGCACGTCTGGATCCTTTGCGAGGAGATGCCGTCCGTGGACGCGAGCCGACGCGGCACCGATCGAACCATCTGCGGCGATTGTTGGTGGCGGGGCCACATCGCCGATAGCCATAGCGTCGGGCGTTCGTGCTCCGTCGGTGTGGCAGCGTATCGCCCTGGTGCCTGTCATCGCGTCGGCCAGGCTCGACTTGGTCGGTTGCTTCGCGGGGCGCTCGTCAGGATCCGGCCTACGGCCGCTCGGCTGCCGCGCCCGATTCCGTGAGGCAGTCTGTGGTCGCCGATGCTCGAGGCAAGCTCGCCTATGCCTGCCAATGGCGGCGCGAGAGGGGGTCGCCATTGAATGGCTAGGCATGGCGTAGTGCGAGGCTACACACGGGGCGCGAAGGCGGCTCACCGTCATACCCGACCCGCGCTCGGTTTGAGCGGGGGCACTGGTTCCACTTCGGGCGAGCCACTACGGTCATCATGTCCGTGTAGGGCTTCGCCGGCGGGCGCGAGATCTCGTCCGGCCGGAGGCAAATTATCGCCCGAAAAATGGCGATCTGGAGGCGAGATCAACTGCGCCACGCCGGTTCGGCATTCAATGCGGCATCAATGTAGAACAGTAGCTACATAGGGCTGGGAACCGAATCCGGCTATGCGAGGGTAGTCCTCTGCACGGACCCGGATGGCTTCGCTCGCGTGCGGCGTGCGAACTGATCACAGTGGACTCCGACGCCCCGACGATGGTCGGCGGTGACGGAGCCAAATGACAAGACCAACGCATTCGACGGCGCGGGAACCGACTGTGGCCACCCCCCGAGCGGTCCCAGAGAACGCGCAGGTACTCGCGTGTGGGCGAAACCCACGCGCCATCAGCGCAACACCGCTGAGCTTGGGCGCTGGACCGAGCTTGCGCTGCGCGCGTCGCGAATCGACCGTGGACGGACGCGGGGACCTAACGCCCCGACCACATCTGACGGCGGTTCACGATCATCCATTCGCGGTGGATGAGACTCCCGCGACGCACGGTGGCAGGAGGAGGAGGACAGACACGGGCCCACACCAGCGCATCGACGGGAGGCGCCGATGACCGCACAACAAAGCCCGTCGAGACCTCGACGAGATCCACGAGGCCGACCGGCTCTACCACGGCTGCTCACGGTACCCGAGGTTGCCGACGTCCTTCGCACTTCGCCCAAGGCCGTCTACTCACTGATCCAGCGAGGGCAACTCCCGGGTGTGCTTCGGCTGTCCCGCCGCGTGTTGGTCGACCACGACGAGCTGTGCACCTGGCTCGAGACGAGATGCGCGACACCACGTGTCGGAGGACAACCTCAATGACCACGACAGAGCCAATCGCACAGAGCCGTTCGGCGAGGCCACGGCGACCTTGTACGTCCATGGCCGCGCGTGCGCCTCGTTCACTCGTTTTCGCGAGGCACGCGTAGGCCGACTCGGCGGTTGACCGACGGGCCGGAAATAGCAACTTAAGCAACTTTTGCTCTTGTTGCTTAAGTTGCTATTTCGGCGATTCTCCAATGATAATCATGGCAACCGAAGCAACTTTTGCTCTTGTTGCTTAAGTTGCTATGGGAAATCGCTCGACACCGTTGGTGACCTGATCACGATGCAACTCGTTCGACTTGGTCCCCGGCGTCACGCGGCTGGAACGACGGATCGAACGGTGTTCGGCAACGCATGACTGCATGCTCCTGAGTGTTCGACTCAGGGGGACGGGAGTGCACTCGATGACGCAGGAGGTTGCCGCAATGGCAGCGCTGTCAGTGTTTTCTCGACAACAAGCGAATCCCATCCCCACAGTCGAAATCGTTCGGGCGCTGAACCGCGCCAACCCGAGGGGCCAACACCAATGCTCGCGATGTGGCCCGCTCGGGCCGTGCGCTGAGGAGCGTAGACGGCCTCGCGTCAACACGGGAGGCTGTCAGGTCTGTCGTCCCTGGCTGGCACCCGTTGGTGAGGGGCTCCGCGATGTCGAGGTGGCGCGGGAGCGGGGGCCGACGGGGCACCACCGCAGGCGCCGTGCCCACGCGCATTCGCGACGGGCTAGCGTCCTGCCAGGGCCGGGAACTCCGGTCGGTCGAGGCTCGAGGCAGGGGGGCGACTCCGCCCGCCTCACGCCGAAATCGGTTGGTGCGCCGCGGTTCCCAACTCCATGGCCAATCCAGTTGGAACTGATTCGGAACGGGGCTGGGTACCAGATCTCGGCTACTGGCCCGGTTGGCTCGTGCCATCGGCGCGACCCCCTCGTTCGCGGCGGACGGGCAAGTCGATGACGGTGGATCCCGACGCCCGGCGACTCGACGCGGGCCCGACAACCGACCATGACGACAGCCACGATCCTCACCCAAGCGGGACGGCAGCGAGCCCGGCCCAACCCCGATCCAGACCGATGCCTATGCGCAAGGCCGCCCGTCGCGGCGCGATCCGACGAGCCGACCCCGGCCTGTCGCGAAGGGCAACCACCGTCCGCCACGATCACGGGCCCGACTCGCGGGCCGACGAGCCTCGGCCATGCCCGGGTCGGCCCCCACGCCCGGCACTCGCCACACCATCGAGCCCGCGGAGGTTGGCCACGATGACCACGCAACGAGATCGATCGGGCCCGCCGCATAGCGGCACTGCTCGCCCCCAACTCCCTCACTTGCTCACCGTCCCCGAGGTCGCGGACGTACTCCGAACATCCCCCAAAGCCATCTACACCTTGATCAGCCGGGGCCAGCTTCCCGGTGTGATCCGCCTGTCTCGTCGCGTGTTGGTCGACCGTGAGGATCTGCTATCGTGGTTGACGAAAAGACGCGCGGCGTCGCTGTCCCGAGGAGATCAGTGATGACCGTCAAAGTACGACCCTACAAACGTGGCGGCTGGGAAGTCGACATCATGCTCACCATTCCAGGCAGACCGAGGATCCGCGACCGGAAGAAAGCTCCGGTCTCGACCAAATCGGCTGCCAAGCGATGGGGTGAGGAGCGTGAGCGGCAGCTCATCCAGCACTACACCAACACCGACCCATCGGGCGGCGGCGACGACAGTCGTCCCGATGTCACGACCAAGGAGGTGCCGACCCTGGCCAAGTTCCTTCCTCGCTATATCGAGGGGCACTGCAAGGCGAACCGTCTACGACCAGCGACCATGGACCAAAAAGAACGTTCGTTTCGAGTTCACCTGCTCCCGGCTTTCGGGAGAACACGACTCGACCGGATCACGGCGGAGGACATCCAGAAGTTCAAGGGGGCGCGTTCCCACTTGAAGCATTCGACCGTCAACCTCCACCTCAAGCACCTTCGCTCGCTTCTCAACATCGCCATGGAGTGGGGCGTGATCGACAGGTTGCCGACCAAGATCAAGAAGCTCAAAGAGGCGACGCCGGACTTCAAGTTCTACGACTTCGACGACTTCGATCGCATCGTGCTGGCGGCGGAGCAACGCGGCATGCCCAACGTGCTGCTCACGGTCTTGATGGGCGGCGAAGCAGGGCTGCGTAGCAGCGAGATGCAGGGGCTTCAGTGGTCGGACATCGACCTGAAGCGCGACACGCTGAGGGTCCGCCGCGGAGTGTGGCGGGGGCAAGAGGGACCGACGAAGGGCAATCGGTCGCGTACCATCCCGTTGGCCGAGCGGCTCTCAGCGGCACTGGCCAAGCACCGACACCTGCGGAGCCCCTACGTGCTGTGCACCCAGTACGGCACGCGACCTGCCCACTCGGCGGTTCGAGACTGGCTCAACGCGAGCCAACAGAACGCAGGCTTCGAGCTGTCTGGGCCGCACATGCTGCGCCACACGTTTTGTTCGCACCTGGCGATGAAGGGCACGCCCGCTCGGGCGATCCAAGAACTGGCCGGGCACGAGAGCATCACGACGACGCAGCGATACATGCACCTCGCTCCCGCGGCGGCGCGGGATGCCATCGACGGGCTCCGACGGCCTCCGAACTGGAGAAATGTTGGAGACGGCCCCCGTAGCGTGATCAGAATCTAATAATTTCAACAACTTATACCCAGATCTTGCACTACTGGGAGGGCCTGGGCACCCGCGAGCTGGCCACCGTGCTCGACGTGCCACAGGGCACGGTCAAGAGTCGGCTCCGCCGCGCCCGCGAGGCCCTGCGCGAGGTGCTGGCCG
>JAHZJA010001255.1 GCA_022601155.1 Deltaproteobacteria bacterium
GCACGAGCGACTCGTAGTAGGGGGCCCCGACCCCGAGATCCGTCGTGTCCGTGAGGTCCAGGAGCTTGGTGCGGTTGCCCCAGACTCCGAAGAACGTCGACAGTCCGTCGGCCCCGAGCGACCCCACGTTGGCGACCGACAGGTTGATGTAGATGGGGCCCGCAATGACCTGGTCTTCGTCGCTCAGCTGGACTTTCTGGATGTCCGGGAAGCCGTCGGGGCCGAGCGTGGGCAACAACTGGAAGGCATCGATCTCACAGAACAACCCGGCGGGGATCTGCAAGTCCGGCTGTTGCTGGGGTGAGGCAGGCGCAACGGCCTGCGCGAGGGGAACGATGCCGGCCGCTACGAAGAGCAAGGACACGGTGGAGACGATGAGTTGGGGGCTGAGGGTCTTCATGACGCAGAGGCTGTCGGCGTCGGCATCGATGTGTGACGCAATGAAATCCGACCCGACCAGGCACGCGGACGATGCGTCGCCACCTGCAAGGAATCGTCATCGACCATGGCAGCGGCCTGTTGGCCTGGTGCGGTGCTCGGACAACCCAACGTCGGGGGCGGTGTCAGTCAGAACGTCGCGCCCACGTCGAACACGAACCGCCCGTTGCGGTCGTCGACGGGCCTGACGTTGCCGCCGGGGAGGATGCGGTCGGGGACCAGGACCGCGTAGCCCACCGAGACGGTGACGATGCGAATGTCCCACTTGATGAAGTTGAGGCCGACGCTGCGGCGTAGGTCACGGCCCACGCGAACCTGTGACCATCGGTGGGTCAGCACGCCGAGGTCGACAAAGGCGGAGTGGGCCAGCTTGCCCCCCAAGAAGTTGCGGACCGAGACCACCTGCAGGGCGACCGTGCCGAGCGCTCGGATGTGGCCGCCTTGTGCCGTGGGGCGCAGCCGTAGCGTGCCGTACGGCCCGGCGATCTGCTCGGTGTCGACCAGCAACGTCTGCGGCTCGATGCCGCGGATGCCGAGGTCGGCCGTGCCGCCGCCGAAGTATCGCCACACCTCGGGCACCGAGGTGGCACCCGATCCGGGCAGCGAGGGCAAGGGCTTGGCGTGGCCGTAGCGCAGGCTGTAGCGAAAGTTGAGCCGCCCGCCCGTGCGTGGAATGGGCACGAAGTGTTGCCACGCCAGGTCACCGCGCAGCCACCAGTCCGACCCGAGCGATGGCGTCACGAACATCCCGTCGAGGGTCATGATGAAGCCATCGTCGGGGTTGAAGGGGTTGTCGACGCGTTGCCACACCGCGCCTGCCTGCACCCCACCGGTTCGGTCGGGCACGATCGCCTCCCCACGGTTGGGGGGGCGGCACAGCAACGTATTGGTGTCGGGGTTTTGGCACTCCTGCTCGGCGCCGAGGATCGGCTTGACCACGTCCTTGGAGATGTTGGCCACCTGCGCCAGATACCCGCCGTACAGCCTCCAGTGGTCGCCGATCGGCCAGGTGAGCCGCAGCTGTCCCAGCGCGCTGTCGATGCGGCCGCGGGCGGGGGTCAACCGCCGCTGGACCTGACCGGTCAGATCGAACGTCAACGGGCTCGCGAAGATCCGCCGTCGCACCAGCGAGGCTCGACCGCTGCGCTCGTAGCAGTTCTCGGCGCTGCAAAAGCCCTGCAGGGTGTTGTCGGTGTTCTGGAAGACGTTGCCAAAGCCGTAGTGCGCGTCGAGCTGCAGGTCCCAGGCCGAGCCCAGCATGTTGGGCAGGGTGGGGCGCAAGAACACGTACAGCGGGTCGAGCGTCGCGCCGCCCAGGCCTCCGGTCACGTCGATGGAGCGGTCCTTGGACTCCGTGATCGTGATGACGTGGTGCACCACGCACTCGTCCTCGGGGTCGTCGTGGTGGCAGCCCACCTGCTGCTCGCGCAGGGCGACCGCCTCGGTGACCCCCATGCCCTCGATGTGGCGACGGGTGTCATCGACCTCGCGGCGATCGTAGCCGTCGAGCTCCTTCCAGGTCTTCTCGGCCAGCAGCGCGCGGCTGCGGGTCTTGAAGTTGCCGCGCACCAAGGTCGTGCCGAACCGACCGGCGCGGCCCTCGTAGACGGCCAGCTCGGTGTCGACGGCGGCGCCCGTGCGACGGGCCTGCTCGCGACAAAGACCCACCTCGGGGTCGGCCAAGCGCTCGGCCTGGGCCACCCGGTGCACGACGCCCGCGGCGTCGACGTAGCGCCAGCGCAGCTCCACGTCGGCCAGCGGATAGCCCGACGCACGGTAGTGCCGAATGATGTTGCGCTCGACCTCGCGGTCGAGGGTCAGGTGCACGGGAATCCCGCTGGCGCTCGCGTCTCCGGGGCGCCGCAGCGGGCTCTCTCGCAGCATGCGGGGCTTGCCCCACGCGCCGTGCTCCAGCTCGGGCAAGTCCTTGGTCTCGCGACTGCCGGGGATCGACTGCTCGAGATAGCGGACGTCCTCCGTGCCCGAGGTGACCACCCGCGGGCCCGGGATGATCTCGATCCGCAGGTGGACGCCGGCCCGGGTTTGCTCGCGCAGACGCTCCAGGCCCACGGGGTCGAGCTGACTCTCGAGCCAACCGGGGACGCCGCCGGCGTCGAGCTCGGTGAAGGGGTCGAGCACGGCGTGGGCGCCCTCGACATCGAGGCCCTGTCGCCAAAACGCGACACGCATCCAGGCGCGCGCGCACAGATAGCCGCGGTCGTTGAGGGCGGCCAGCACCGCGGCGAGATCTTCGCGCGCATGACTGTCGGTGAACCGTGCCCGGGTATCGAGCTTGCGCCCACGCTGGTACGCGCGACGGACCTCCTCGACCACCCCCGGCAGCAGCCCGGGGGGGATCCGCAGCTCCGCTTCTCGTACGCGAACCCGCGGTCCCTCCACGATGTTGAACCGCAGGCTGGGCAGGTTGCCGAAGTCCTCGAAGCTGCCGTCGACCCGCGCGAGCATGAACCCACGGCTTTGGTAGTAGCCGCGCAGCTGGGCCGCCTCGCGCCGTGCCGCGGCCGCGTTGGCGGGCTCCCGCCGCTTGAACAGCTGAAGCTGACCACGCAGGCGGTTGTCGGTGATGTGCTCGTTGAACACGAACTCGGTGTTCACGCCCTCGCCCAGCTGCAGATCGATCTCGAGCGGCAGGCGGCGGCCCGGCGGGAGGTCGTCGGGATCGAGGCGGTCGAAGTCGGTCTCGATGCGCACGCCCGGGTAGGGCAGGGCGAGGCCCCGTCGCGAGGTCGCCCCCGGCCCCGCCCGAGGCTCGGCGTACTCGCGGGCGACCCGTTCCTTGGAGCGCTCCAGGTGCTTGCGGGTGACCCGACGCGGCAGCGGCAGGATGGGGCTCATCGTCGGGCGGAACACCCGGCGAATCCACCGTTGATCCTGCGTGGTGATGTTGCCCGTGACCTTCATCGAGCCCACGCGGTAGGCGACGCCCTTGCGCACCGTGACATGGAGGTCGACCGACTGACCGTCGCGGCCGCAGGCAAACCCCATCGAGGCCCGGCCCTTGAGATAGCCGTTGTCGAACAAGAACCGCTGGATCCGGGTCAGCTCGGTGCGCTCCCACTCGCGGCAAGCCAGGTCGTCCTCGTCGCAGATGCGAGATAGGCGCTTTTGGTCGGCCTCCATGTCGGCCGCGTTGCGCTCGGA
>JAHZJA010001256.1 GCA_022601155.1 Deltaproteobacteria bacterium
GCCTTCGATTCTCGTGGGCGGGATGGGTCTGGTTGGGGTTGCGCTCGTGCTGCTGCCCCGGACCAACGCCAAGGAGTTCCCCAAGGCCACTCGCCTGGCGACCGGGATCATTGCGCTGCTGTCGGGCATCGCGATGCTGCCCGCGCTGGCGATGTTCCTCAGCACTCTGCTCGAGTGGCCCAGCTGGTCTCAGGTGGCGCGCTCGGTCTCCGTGGCGCTCGATGCCCTGATGATCTTCGGCGTCAGCTTCATGGTGCTGGGCCGACTGAGTGGGATGAAGATGCCCGAGCCCAAGCCCAAGGCTCCGATGGGTCCGCCTCCGGGGCAGCCCATGCAAGGCCAGCCCATGCAGGGTCAGCCCATGCAGGGTCAGCCCATGCAAGGTCAGCCCATGCAAGGCCAGCCCATGCAGGGTCAGCCCGGCCAGCCCATGCAGGGTCAGCCCGGCCAGCCCATGCATGGTCAGCCCGGTCAGCCCGGCCAGACCACGCAGGGCTACCCCGCCCAGCAGCCGATGCCCGGCCAGCCCATGCCCCCCCAGGGCCAGGGCGGCGGCGGGTGGCCTCAGCAGTAGCCGATGGGCTCCGACGTCACCCGTGAGCGTCTCGAAGCGCACCATGGTGGTGCGCAGTTCCACGACGTGATGGTTCGGAGCTTTGCGTCGCGATTCGGCGACGCGTTCTGGTCGTTGTGGTCGGAGCAGATCACGCCCCACCACGACGACACCCCGACCTACATCGACATGGGATGCGGGCCGGGCCTGATGCTGGAGGCGTGGCGGCAGCGGTTCCCCCAGGCGTCCCTCCACGGCGTGGAGCTGCAGTCGTACATGCTCGACACCGCTCGGAAGGTCGGTCAGCGGATCGATGCGTCGATCCACGAGGCCGACCTCCACACGGTCCGGCTGCCCCTGGCCGACGGCACGGCCGACGCCGTGCTGTCGACCGCGGTGATCCACGAGATGCGCGAACCGGTGGGCATGCTCCGCGAGGTTCGGCGACTGCTGGCCCCGACCGGTCGGTTGGTGTTGATGGACTGGGTCCGCGTGCCCCTGACCCAGTACCTCGGTGCCTGGGACGACGATCCTCTGGCCGCGGACGCGGAACCCGAACTCCGTGCCAATCGCATCGATCACTTCATGGAGCACAACAAGTTCAGCGCCGACGACCTCCGCTGGTTGGTCGAGCGCTGCGGCTTCGTGATCGAGACGGCGCTCGAGCGGCGTAGCGGCCAGTTCCTGTGGATCGTCGCGCGCCCGGCCTGAGTGGCCCACGTCGACCACCGCGAGGAGCGTGTCCCCGGATCGTTGCTCGCGGCGGCGAGCTGTGACCTGCGAGCGGGGGGCGAGCTGTGGCCTGCGAGCGGGGAGCGGGCGGGTCCTGCCGACACCCCGCTGGGACCCGGTCCGAGCCCGCGCGCACACTCATTGCGAGCACCCCAACATCCCGGACGGGGTCGACCCTCCGGAGGCAGCGGCCGACGCACTCGCCCGATGCCCCCGTAGTGGATACACGCGAGCTCGTCCGCGCTCGCGATGGCCCACCGGCCCTCGTCTTGCGGGGGCCACCCCTTGGCCCACGGGCCCGTCACCGCGGCCGTTGCTGGAGGCTTGACGACCGGCCTGGGTTTCTCAGTGGTGAGACCCCCCCGGGTACGAGCAGCAAGTCTCCCTGGGATCGACGACCGCCGCGATCGGCGTGGGCTTCGTACTCGGGGCCGGGGTGACCGACGTCATCATGCGCAGACGTTCGGGGACCCGGGGCTGGCCGCGACCCGCTACGGCGCCGCGGGCCAGGCACACACGAACCCGAGCGCACAGATCATGCCGTTGGGGCACACCTGCCCGACCCCGCAGAACAGAATGCACTCGTTGATGCCCTCGCCCGTGATGTCGGTGCACTGCACCGGAGCATTGCCGCCCGGAGGCGCCAAGGGACAATCGGCCACCCCCATGCAGCTGACGTCGGCGCAGACGCCAAGTGTCGGGGGATTGGACAGGTCGGTGACGCACTGCTCTTGCGCCAGACACACCGCGGCGGGGGGGTTGTTGACGCAGTCTCCGAAGCCTTCGACCGGCGGCATTCCACCCGACGAAGAGCCGCCATCGCTCGATGACGACGAGCCACCATCGCTCGACGACGAGCCGCTGGTCGTCCCCGGGTCGCCCGAGCTCGAGCCGCTGGTCGTCCCTGGATCACCCGAGCTCGAGCCACTGGTCGTCCCCGGGTCACCCGAGCTCGAACCACTGGTCGTCCCCGGGTCGCCCGAACTCGAACCACTGGTCGTCCCCGGGTCGCCCGAGCTCGAGCCGCCGGTCGTGGCCGAATCGGTGGCCGACACCCCCATCGTGGCGGAGTCGGTCGGATCGCCGGACGTGTTGCCGGTCGTCACATCGCCGGTCGTCACTCCCCCCGTCGTGGTCGCGCCCGTCGAGGTGGGCGGCGCCGCGGTGGTGTCGACCCCCGCGGTGGTGTCACCCGAGCCCGACGCACTCATCACACCCGAAGTTGGCCGCCCGGTATCGGACGCGGACGCAGACGCGGTGCCCGAGGCCCCGGCCGTGTCGTCTCGGCCTCCGCCCGCTCCGCCGACGCCAGGCACATCGTCGGCGCAGGCGGTCATCAAGACCGCCGCACACAGCCACGGAAACACACGCATTCGACGATCGACGATCATGAGCAGGCTTTCGGCAAGAAGAAGATCGGTAGGCAGGCGTCATCGGCCGCCGCGGAGTTCCCCCCACGCCCGATGGGCCCACCAACAACTCTACCAGCCTCCGCCGCTCGATGAGCGCGACCCCGCCGGCCAGATGCGGTGGTCCACGCCCCCACACCGGCGCACCATCAGGCCCTGCCCGACGGGATGGTGGTCAGCGCGTAGCGGTGTCACTGCGGGCGAACCAGCGTTCGTCGCGAAGGTGGCGACGCGCCTGCCAGCGATCCCCGATCACCAGAGTGATCGATCCGACGCCCAGGACCCCCGAGGTCGCCGCCATGGCCTTGCCCCACCCGCCGAGCTTGTTCTCGGTGTCGCTGCTGAACTCGCCCTGGCGACGCACCCGGAACGCCACGCCCGAAGCGATCGCGCTGGCGACCATCAGCGTGCCCGTCACCCACGTGCGAGGGCGGATGTAGCCGAGCACGGGCCCGGCCGAGCATCGTGGACGCAGGTCACGAGGATCGTCTCGCGAGCTCCGATGGCGGCGACGCCCCGAGCGACACACCGCACCAAAGTCCCGGCGCAGATCGATGTCTTGGTCGACCTCGCCTTGCAGCGCCTCGATCACCTCGGGCGTCGAGGGAGCGTGGGCATGGCCCTGCAGCTGCGGCCGTGGTGGTGCGGGCTCCTCGACCTGCGGAGCTTCGCCCACCGCGGTCGCGGGTGGCTCGTCCAGCTGCGTCAGCACGCGAAGCTCGTCGGGTCCTGGTGGGGCGGGAGGTTCGATCCTCGTCTCGATCGCCTCGGCGACGGCAACGGGAAACACGATGGGCAAGATCTGATCGCTGCTGACGAAGCGGGCGTGCAGCGTGGCCACGGGTTGGTCGGTCCCGCGCTCGAGCACCTCCAGGTGCACCACATGACCATCACTGCGCGGCTCCACCCTGCCCTGCACGAAGAATCGATGGGAGTCGGGGTGCGCCCGCCATCGCCGATGGAGCGATTGTGGGCACGTGGAGGGGTCGCGATACGAACGACAGCCCAGCTCGTCGACCTGCAGGCCTCGCGCGCGCAGGCCCTCGATCACGCTGCGCTGCAGCTGCGCATCGTCGGTCTCTCCTACGAGCGGGGCCACGGCAACGGTGGACCCGGTCGCACCCGAGCCCAGCAGGCTCAACCCAAGGGGGACGGCGCTCAACTGCACATCGCAGCCACCGACGCTGTCTTCAATTACTTACATAAGCTACTTTTGCTAGTGCAACCTCATTGCGGACAATGCGCGACATCCTCTCGTCGAACGCTCCGAGACAGCGCTGAGCCACCTATTCGACCAACCCGATAGACGGCGGGAGACAGGCCGAGATGGCGGTCTTCGGCGGAGCCGGGGGCTCCCCTTGGGCCGGCTCCCCTTCTACCCAAACCTCGCCCGGCGGAGGAGAGAAGTCCACCTCCAGCCACACAATACGGTCATCCTCGCTGTTGGAGGGCATCGCCGTGACCGCGTCCGTTTCGTCGGAGACCAGGCGTACCTTGACCTTCGCACTCGCGAGGGTCAACCGCTCCGCAGCTGCAGCGTCATCGGCAGCACCGCCGTGACCGTGGGGCACGGCCTCCGGCCCGATGTCGTCGCAGGGATACAGCTGCGCGCCTTCGTCGGCCTCGCCCAGCTCGAACACGAACCGATAGCGGAGCCGGTCTCCTCGTCGTACTTGCTCCGGCTCGGCGCCGCCGGGGCTGTGGCTCGACGCCAAGCCGAACCGACCATCACCCGCCGGCTCCAGCCACCGCCCCGCGCCCGGCTGATACCCGTCGTAGTACTGCGGGGGCTCCCGATCTTCATTGCGGACGTACTGCATGAGGACGCCGCGCATGGGCAAGTCGACGTGGGTCATGCCCTTGCCCGATGACAGCTCCATGCATGTGACGACGCCATGGGCCAGCTCGACCACGAGGCCGCGGCCATCGTGGCTGATACGGCTCTCGAACGGCACGCGGATCTCGAGCGCACGGCCCTCCGCTCCTGTCGGCCATGCGTCGTGGGCAGCCCCGAGGCTCGAAGGGCTCCCGTAGACCTTTACGTCGTCGCCCGGCAGCTTGACCTCGTACACCAGTCGCATGCGGAACGTCCCCGGTATCAGGTCTCCATCATCCTGTGGCAAGGGGACATCGAACGTCGCCCCGTCCGGCGATGCCGACGGCCAGATCTCCGCCTGCTTTGCGACCGGGCCATCCTGGTCGACGGAGTAGCGAGTCTCCGCAGAGTAGATCGTCGCCGACCACCCGGGTGCGCGCTCCTGGATCACGGTGACGCGCAGTCGTCGGCCAGGGCCCGCCCCGACGACCTGCGCCTCGGTCCGGTAGGTCTCGTGCAGGTTGATCTTGTCGACATGGGCCTGCAGCTCTCCCTCGTGAGTGCTCCAAGCGCCGTTGTGTGGGGTCAGCTCCAAGGTACATCCCGCCGGATCGGGACGCACGATCTCGATCGGACCTCCGCTGGCCAGCACGGTGCTGTGGAACACGCGGCGCAGCTCGGCCCGCTCGGAATCATCGAGCCCGTGGAGCCTGTCGTCCTGCTCCCAGCCATCGCGGAGCCCGTGGTCCACCGGGATCGACCACGGCTCGGGGAACATGGAGAACCGGTATGTGGTGCTCCATGTATCGAGGTGGAATCCGCCGTTGAGGAACCACGTCATCTCGACCTCGAACTCGAAACGAGAGTCTCGCGAGACGAAGCCGGGTCGAAGCGCGATCTTCAGTCCCCGTTGATCCCCCTGCTTCAGCGTACCGAGGGCCACGGTGTAGTTGGACATGAGGTTGGTCAGCGCGAGCACCTGTGTGACCAGCCCCTCCACGGGCGGGGTTCGAAGACTGGGTACGAACCACCTCGGTGAGTTCTGAAAGCATGCTTGCCAGGGCCTCGCGCTGTGGTCGTAGTCCGACTCCGCTCGCCGCCGCTGATACTCGACGCCAAAGAGGGAGGTTCGCACCGCGATCTCGGCATCGTCGGGCAACCAGAACGTGTAGGCAAGCACGGCCAAGCCGACCGCGAGCGCGATGAGCCCCACCCACAGCCCCGCCCGCCCCACGACCAGCAACGACACGATGGTGCTCGCCACCCCCAGCGCAGAAGCGATGAGCCCGCCCACCGCCGCGTAGTACTCCTCTTGCGTCTTCTCGTCGTACGCGACAGAGGCATCGTGCGCGGCAAAGCCCACCGCGATCACGCTCAGCACCAGAGCTACGGCTGAAGCGCTGACCTTCCCCGCCATCTTGCCGAAGATGGCGCGAACCGAGCGAAAGTCCTCCGCTCCCACGACCGGCATCTTGCTCGCCTTGGCCTGCATCGCCTTCACGACGGGATCCGCGACCTCGTCGGCGAGCATCGCCGCCTTCCCGGCGTCATAGACCGAGAAGATCGAGCTGAACACCATCGTCGCCGCCTTGGCGTGGTCGTAGGTGACCTTGTCGTCGTCGTCCAACGCAATCCGCAGCTCACGAGCATTGACGAACAGATCGAAGGTCGACAACACGAAGCCGACGTGCGGGACCTTGAGCTTCGAGAACTTCTTGGTGAACCACCGACTGTCGCTGTCTCCCCAGTCCGCATGCTCCGCTTCCCACTTCAGCAGGTCGTCGGCCAGATCGTCTGCGGTCGACACCCGCAGTGTCGTCCCCAACGCCACGGGAGTGCCGAAGTCGCCCGAATTGGAATAGACGATGACCTTCTTTTGCGTCGGAAGGGCTACGCAGTCCAGCAGGGGGCGACCCGCGATCCGACGCAGCCCATCCTCGAAGCGGTCCATCCCGCGGTAGAAGATCCTGCGCTTGCTCGACATGGCGTACTTGTCCATCGCGGCGGCGATGGTCGGGTTGAACACCTTGGCGTTGTCACCGAACGCGAGCTGGAGGTATCCCGCGATCGTCTCCGCCCTTCGGCTCAGCAACCATCGCTGGCCCAACAAATAGAGGCTCAACGCCGCCCGCGGGAGCTTTGCGTAGAGCCTGAAGTCCTCTAGCCCGCTGGCAGTGTCGATCTCGGGGAACGCGAACATGCGCACGATGTCCACGTTGGGATCGTCGTGATAGTCGGGCTCGATCGCGCGATTGACCAGCCAGCTGATGTACCGGGCTCCCGTGGGGAGTTCATGCAGTCGCCCAGTCGCCTCTGACAGCGCGAGCGACAACCACCAGGCAGCCTCGGGATTGTGGGAGCTGCGCTTGACGATCCACTCCTCGACGAACGCCCAGCTGCGAGAGGCCAGCCAGATCCGCAGGGCGGTCGCCGTCTGCGACGCCTCTCGCCGCAGCGTGTTCCGTACTTTGGCCTCGGCCGCGACGAAATTGAGCGCACCGTTGCCGGGGTGGAGAAGGTCTGGACCGATGATCTCGAGCTCCTCATCGGTAAAGCACATCTCCTTGACTTCCTCCCAGCTCGGCTCGGCCGGCGCCAGCACGTCATCGGCCGAGAACTCCTCGCTGTTGTCGGTGATGGCAACCGCGGCGTTGGCGATGCGCAGGGTCAGCTTGCGGGCTTGGACCAGCTCGGCGCGCTGCGATCCCTCCAGCGGGTCGAGGTACTCGATGTATCGATCCTGGCGGCGGAAGTAGGACTCGGTGCAGCGCCGAACTTCCACCAGCGGATCGATGACCGGCGCCTCCACCACGCTGACGGTTGAGGCGTGATAGTCGGGGGAATCCACCAGCGGCCGAGTTCCATGTACGAACCCGGCACTGGGGCCAAACAGATCGCCGCTGGCGAGCAACGCGTCGACGGCCTCTTTGGGCAGTCGAACCGGTATCGCGAAGAAGTACCAGGGAATGCTCTCGTGGCAGGTGGTGACCGGCGGCGTGAAATCGGTGCCCGGCGCCGCGAAACCGCTGGAGACCTCGCCGCCCCCCGCGGACCAACGCTCGAGGTACGCCGCGTCGTCCAGGTCCTCGATGTCTCCATCTCCCCGCAAGTCGTGGTAGTACGCGGCGTCGATCCAACGAATCCGGCCGTCGCCGTCCGCACGAATCTCATAGTGAAAATCGAGGCCGTCCGAGCGTTTGACCGCGTAGATCCACCGGTCGGTGACGATGCGCGAACCGACCGGTTCGTCCGCGGACGGTGCTCGCGGTTGCCAGGGCTCCGTCATCAGCGCCTCGGGTATGGGCCGTCCCTCCTCACCGCTTCCTCCTGCCCAGCCGTGCGCCTCCCCCTCTTCGTCGCCGATGTCCAGCTCGTAGCCCCTGTCCTCCACGAATCGGATCAACGTCATGCCCGCAGCGCACGGGTACTTGTCGCGATGCCAGTTCAGCTCGTCATCAGGAGTGCTCATCGTCGGTCTCCTCTCCACTCGGCGGACAGCGCCTTCCAGTCGAGGTCGTCGTTGGGCTCGACGGTCGGTCCAGCGTCGGGCCGCGGAGCGGCGTACTCGATGGGCGCGTTGTCGTGCTCCGGGTCGCGCCCCACACCGCGGGCAGCAAAGTCTTCGAGGCTGAAGGCCTCGAGCATCAAGACCGGCTTGTGTGTCTTCGGGTCCGCATCCAGCTGAGACAACGTCCACGTGGCGCCCGAAGGCAGGTTGGCGAACTCGAGACACCGGGCTCGATGCGTCGGTGTCTGACGCAACAGCACCGCCTCGGTGTCGGCCATGATCTTGACCACCGCGCCGTCCTTCGAGGCGAGACGAAATGTCCCCCGCAGCGGCGGTCCCGAGGGCGCATCGTGCAGGTACAGCGCGAACGTCCGCCCCAGCGTGACGGGCGTCTCCGCCGGCGTGTTGAGGGCAAAGTAGTGGTAGAAGCGGCAGCCGAAGGTGTCGTAGTCGCCGTCGAAGTGTCGGCGCTGCTCGGTTGGATTGCGCCGCGCCGCCTCGTCGGCCCACAGCCGCTGGCGGCACGCGGATACGCCATCGCGCGCCGCGGGGCACGGCCACCACCGATCCGGGTCGACCTTCGCCCCCGCCGGATACAGATACGCCACCACCCGGCGGTTGACCGAGTTGTCTTCGTCGCGCGCATCCTTTTGATCCCAGGCGGCGTAGGCGGTGGCCTCGGCCTGCGAGAACACCATGCGCGGGTTGAACTCACCGCAGCCCTGCACGTCACCCCGTCGCTGCGGGTCTGCCCCCCGGGCCAGGAAGTGCTCGGGGCCGAGCCGAAGCGCGGTGCCCTCGTCGTCGGTGCACAGCCAGTCCATGTACACGCCGAACAGCACCGCCCGAGTTGCCGGGCCGAGCTGTCCGTCGACGGCGAGCCCCGGCGACTGCTCCTGGAAGGCCGCGACAGCGGTGGTGAGCTCGGGGGTCGCACCGGGCTCGAGCGCCCCCTCGTAGTAGGGCGCGGTGCCATCGCCCGGCAGCGAGCCCAGCATCGCCTTGGCCACCTGCGAACCCCACTGGTCGCCAGCCAGCGGCTGCGACCACAGCTCCTCCCACAGCGCCACGTCCCGGACGAGCGCGCCGTACAGCGCCAGCGCCCGACGGCCCGACAAGATCTTGTTGTACGCGTCGTCGCCCGTGGGATCGGTGTGTCCGAACAACGACAGCGGGCTGTCGGGGAACATCCGATGGAGCGTGCCCAGGTCGGCCAGCTCCTCCCGAGCGCGTGGCGCGACGAACGAGGACTCGAACTCGAAGCGCCCCACGTCCAGCCGCCACGCCGCGATCGGCCGCAGTCGTGGGCGGACCGTCGTGAAGCGGGCGTCGAGCGAGGCGCGACGCGGCCAGGCCCGAAGCTTCCTTGGGCTCGACAGGGGCACGGGCCCCCAGCTGGGAGGCTCGGTTGTCACGCGGAGCGGTCCTCGGGGCCTGAATGGGGCACCTACGGTGGTCGCGACCCGTCGCCGAGTGTGACCGGGCAAAGACCAATCCCGACCTTCCACGAATTCTCTTGCGCCCGTCCGGTCACATCCGGGAGCAGGCGACGACCACCTCGGCAAGCCAATGACGATGACTGTGACCCACGAGCTTCGTCGGATCGAGCCTCACGATGTCGCGCTCGACATCGACCTCCGCGCTCGTCCCGCCTTCGCGACTGCGGCAAGGACAGCCCGATGATCCACGGCACCATCCTGCCCTCGTCCGCGGTGGCCGACTTGATCACCGACCAGGTCCACCAGCTCGTCGTCCCCGCCCTGGGCTGGGTGGACTTGCGCGTCCTGGACTTCGAAGGCGCCCCGGTGCCCCAGTGGAGCTGCGAGCTGCGCGTGGCGAGCCGCGTCGAGGTCGCGCCGACCGACGACGAGGGTCGTGTCTCCTTCAAAGCCCTCGTCGACGTGGA
>JAHZJA010001257.1 GCA_022601155.1 Deltaproteobacteria bacterium
CGTCTGCTGGGATCGCCCCGCTATGGAGAGCGCTGGGCCCGGCACTGGCTGGATGTGGTTCGCTACAGTGAGAGCCAGGGATTCGAGAGGGACAAATTCCGGCCCAATTCGTGGCGCTACCGGGACTACGTGATCGATTCGTTCAACGCCGACAAGCCCTACGACCGGTTCGCGCGAGAACAGATCGCGGGGGTCGTGGTTCATGGTCGGTCTCCTGCGGCTTGGATGGCGAGCGATTGCAGGCGCATCAGGCGGTTGCCCACCGTGCGCGCAGAGCAGCCCACCACCCGGGCGATCTCTGCATGGGTCATGCCGTCGACGAAGTGAAACAGCCCGATCTCCACCAGCTCGTCGTCGAGGCTGTGCCAAAGCTGATGCAGGAACGCGACGGTCTCCTGGTCGGCGGTGGCAACGGGAGACGCCCACATCGTGCCCGAGTGTTCGTTCCACAGCTGGGCGCGGCGTCCGGTGTCGCGCAGCCGATTGATGCAGTGGTTGGTGGTGAGCCGGTACAGCCAGGTGGTGGGGCTGGCGTGGGCGCGAAACTGGGCGATGCGCTCGAGTACCTTGACGAAGATTTCGTGGACGACTTCTTCGGCGTCGGTGGCGGGACAAAAGCGGAGCACCCACCGATGCACCCGTGACGCGTGGTCCCCGTAGAGCCGCGCCACGTCGGTGGGCGTGCGTCGCAGCTGCATCGGACCCTTGGACCCGTGAGCCCAGCCCTTGCGCAGAACTTTCTCCGGCTTTTGTCCGCTACGGGTGGAAACGGCCGTGCGTGACGACTTGGCGGCCTCACAGGGAGTGTGGGCCTCGGCGGGTGGTTGGCCATTGGCGGCGGGGACCGCGGTCTTTGCCCTGCTCATCGTCTGTCGAGGTGGGTGGAGGGGGCCTGGGACCGGGGCTCGAGGCGCTGCGCACCATGGGGACGCCGATGTCCATCACGCGCCGCGCGGGGGCTGCGGCGACCGTGGGGGCCGTGCGCCTTTAGGTGAGCACGGCCCACAGGGCGCAGCCGAGCATGGTGAAGATGATGCCGTAGCAGGGCACGGTGGCGATGACGACCCGCTTCGGCTGCAGCTTGGAGACTCGGCTTCCAAGCAAGAACGGATACAGGGCGCGGAGCCCGATGTACGCCGCGCCCAACCACGTGGCCAGGGGCGCCGAGAAAAAGACCGCGCACAACCACAGCGAGACCAAGAACGGTCCCATCTGCTCGTGCGTGTTGGCCACGGCACGATCGACGGCCAGCATCTGTTCGTCCTGGCCGAAATAGCGGTCGAAGACCTTGCCTTCGCTCTCGTAGCTCGCCTTGACCCGGTACTTGGTGCCCCGCTGGAGCCCGAGCAAGAGGTAGTACCACAGCACGGTGTAGGCGACAGAGACTACGACGGGACCGGTGAGCTCGTTGAGATTGTGCATGGGGGGATGCCGTCTCGGGGTTGCGCTGATCTTACTCCGTCTCGGCTCGATCTTGCTGCGTGGGCTCATCGGCGGCGACCGACGCGAGCTTCGCCTGGAGGGCGTTCCTCTTCTCGGGGTCGAGCGTGGCCAAGCCGGAGAGGAGTATCGATGTCGAGCTTGTTACCACCAGCCGTAGAGTGCAGACGGATGCGTGCCATCGCATGCAGTGGTCCTGCTCGATCGCCCTTCACTTCGGGTGCGTCCACGCGTGGTGGGGTCGCCCTCCCACGGCGAGGGCGAAACGCACGGGCTGGCCGGCAAGACCCGCGAGCTGTCGCTGGCCACGACCGCACCATCGCATCCGTGTGATGGGGCCGCGATCGTTCGGTTGTCGGTGTGGCGATGAACGACGGTGGAACGTAGCCCCATCCCGGGCTCGCACCCTCCCGTCCGAGGGGTCGGGCCACGTTCGTGGGCGAGCGTCGCAGCTGTATCGGACCCTTGGACACGCGAGCCGAGTCCTCGCGCAAAATTTTTGCCGGCTTTCGTTGGCCACGGGTCGAAGCAGCCATGCGTGACCAACTGGCGGCCTCGGAGGCCGTATGGGCCTCGGCGGGCTGG
The DNA here is from genome assembly GCA_022601155.1 of Deltaproteobacteria bacterium. Taxonomy (GTDB): domain Bacteria; phylum Myxococcota_A; class Polyangia; order Nannocystales; family Nannocystaceae; genus Paraliomyxa. The sequence continues at coordinate 2,026 of JAHZJA010001257.1, forward strand.
TGGCTACTGGCAGCGACGACCGCGGTCTTTGCCCTGTTCATCGTTCACCGCGGCGGGTGGCGGCGGTTCTGGCTGGGTCTCGAGGATCCGCGCACGATGGGCCTCGTTCGGATCGTGTTCGCCTTCTTCGCGATCTGCAACATCAACGGACTGTGGGAACACTTTACGTACCTGTGGTCCGACGAGGGGATGTTCCCCGCCGCCGTTGCTCGCCAGTTGCTCGCGGCCGGGCAGTTTTCCGGATTCGGCGACGGCGTCGTGGCCGATGAACCCTGGGGCTTCTTCGATGGCGCCGCCGTGCTTCGCTACGCGCACGGCCCTCGGTTCTCGCTGCTACATTTTTGGGACTCGCCCACGGCGATGTGGATCCACATCGCCGCGTTCTGGGTCGCGGCGGGGGCGTTCATGGTGGGGCTGCGGACGCGGCTGGCCGGTGTGCTCGCCTTCGGGCTGATGAACAGCCTGCTGCATCGCAACGGGTTGTTCTGGGAGGGCACCGACATCGTGTTCCGGGTGTTCATGGCGTACCTGGTGCTGTCGCGGTGCGGTCGTGCGTACTCGGTAGACAACTGGCTGCGCTGCCGGAGGCTGGCCAAGGCCGGCCGCCTCAGTGAGCGTGATGGTGCAGGCGCAGGCGCAGGCGTGGCCCCGTGCCCCGAGCATCCGCAGGGGCTGGAGGCGATCTACCGCCGCATCCCCGTGTGGCCGCGTCGGCTGATGATGTTGCAGCTGGCGGCGCTGTACTTCACGACCGGCGCGCTCAAGAGCGGCGGCGTGTGGGCCCAGGGCGATGCCATCTACTACGCACTCAACCTCGACCACTTCTATCGCGTGCCGCTGCAGCCGCTGACGGCACTGCTGGGCACCACCGTGCTCCCGGTCGTGACCTGGTTCGTGCGCTTCGGCGAGATCGCGTTCGGCCTGGTGTTCGTGGGGATGGTGCTGCGGCTCGGCGCTGAAGAGCAGCTGGTGCGGCCGTCCCGTTGGGCCACAGGCCTGTCGTGGCTGGCGGTCGGCGGGGCTTGTCTCGGCCTGGTGCTCACCGCATGGCCGGACACGTCGCGGGTCCCATCGACGGCGGGGTGGTGGGGCATGGGCGTCGCGGTGCTGGTCTTGGTGGTGGTCTGGCGCATCGCGGGCCTCGGCTGGATCCGTCGCTATCTACTCGGTCGTCGCATCTGGCTGACGTGGGCCGTGTGCACGATGGGCGGGATCTATCTGGTGATGAACATCGGCCAGTTTCAGACGGTGATGCTCACGTTGTGCCTGGTGTATCTGCGGGGCGACGAGGTCGCGCGGGGGCTGGCGTGGGTGCGGCGCGGCCCGAGCCCGGTACCCGCCGAGGACGAGACCCTGCCGCACCTGCACCACGACGGACTGGTGCTGCCGGGGTGGGTGCTGTGGGGCGCACTGGCGGCCGGGGTGGTGGGCATCGTCGCGCACGTACGTGGGGGGCCGGGAGGGTGGATCGCGCTCACCATTGCCGCGTTCTTGATCGGGGTGACCTGGGCGCGGGCCCGTGGCTTGGCGGGGCGGCGTCCGTCCACCGCACGTGCGTGGGCGTACGGCCCCGCGGGGCGACTGGTGATCGGCGCCGGTCTCATCTGGCACATCACCGCGGTGGGGATCTGGCTGATGCCCGCCTACGATTCCTTGAAGTCCGTGCGAGCGTCCGCCCGGGCCTTCGTTCGGACATGGCTGGTCACCACGCAGACCGACCAGGGCTGGGGCATGTTCGCCCCCAATCCCCCGCGGGCCAACGACTTCTTGCAGGTGTTGGTGACCGACCAGGACGGCGAAGTCTGGGACATGCTCACCGATCTTCATGCCCCCGAGCGTCGCACCTTCCCGTTCATCTGGAACGATCGCGCGCGCAAGATGAACCGCGTCCTCATCCGCAACAAGGGCACGGGCAAGCGCTACCGACCGTGGGTCGCCCGGTATCACTGTCGGCAGTGGGCGATGGACCACGACGGGGAAGTGCCGCGCTCGGTGCAGCTGGTGCATCACCGCTACTCGATTCCGAGCCCGCAGCAGACGCACGAGAAGGGGTGGTACGACCCCGAGGACCTGTTCGAGCGGACGGGGAAGGCCAAGGTCCTTCACACCGAGACCTGCGCAACGGCTGTGCTTGGTCAGCCCACACCCGTGATGCGGGCGCGTCACGGGCTGCCGCCGGATGAGTTTCGCCCCTGGGTTCGTCGCAAGCGAGCGCGCTGGGAAGGGCGAAACCGCCGTCGCAAGTGAGGACCACGCCCCAACGAAGACCGCCGCCTGTCCACGAGGGACGGCGGCGGTGCACGGTGCCCCACGGCGGGGGCATCGAAGGCCAGACTACTTTTCGGCCGTGTCGGGGGTGGCGGGCTCGCCCGAGCCTTGGGCCGAACCGGTGGGCTTGGCCGGCTTGACCAGTCCCAGCTTGGGCGCGTTGGTGAGCAGCTTGAACTCGATCCGCCGGTTGGTGGCGCGACCGGCCCGAGTCTTGTTGTCACCGACGGGCTCGTCGGGGCCGGCTCCGCGGGTGGTGATGCGCGAGGCCTCGACGCCCTTTTCGGTCATGTACGTCTTGACCGCGTCGGCCCGCTGTTGCGACAGCTCGACGTTGGAGTCGTGCTTGCCGCGGCTGTCGGTGTGCCCGCTGATCTCGACGCGCAGGCTGGGGTAGTCGGTGAGGACCTTGACGGCCGCATCGAGCTGCGGGAACGACTTGGACTGAATGACCGACTTGCCGGTGGCGAAGTAGATGCCCTCGATGACCCCGGTGTACTTCTTGACCTCTTCGGGGATGTCGTCGGGGCAGCCATCGGTGTCCTCGAAGCCGTTGAACACCTCGGGCTCGTTGGGGCAGCTGTCGTCGTCGCCGAAGAAGCCATCGCCATCGGGGTCACGCAGCGGGCAACCGTCGGGGTCGACGCCCGCCTCGTCGACGCACGCGTCGTCGGGATCGAGATAGCCATCGCCGTCGCTGTCGACCACGGGGCAGCCGTCGGGCGCGGTGCCGGCCAGCTCGGGGCAGCGGTCTTCGGCATCGAGGAAGCCATCACCATCGGCATCCTTGGCGGGACATCCGTCGGGCGCGATGCCGGCCTCGTCCGGGCAGGCGTCGATGGCATCGGCGAAGCCGTCCGCGTCGGCGTCGGGGGGAAGTGGCTCTTCCTTGGGCTTGCGGGGCCCGAGCGCGAGGCTGAAGCCCACCAAGAACTCACCGGTGTGGGCGGGTGCGTTGGGGGTGCGGCCCTCCTTGGGCGACATCACGTCGCGGCCCTCGAGGCGCAACACGATGTGCTCGGTGAGGAACAACTTGAGCCCACCGCCCACGTGGAGTGCCTCGTCGCCGTTGCGACCTGCGGCCGAGTCGTCGCTGCGCACGGTGAGCACGCCACCGCCCAGCATCGCGAACGGCACGATGCGGTACAGGCCAAGCTGAAGCACGGCATGGGCCCGGGCGCTGGAGACGAACGCACGCTGCTCCGTCTCCACGCGGGTGGGCATCATCGCCAGCTCGCCCTCGAGACCGAAGTGCCGCAGGGGGTAGTAGCCCGCGCGCAGGCCCAGCACCGCCCCGGTGTCGAACCTGATGGGGGGCAGGTTGCGATCGTGGAGCTCGATCTGGCTGGACGGGATCCACAGCCCGCCAAAGATCCCCACCTCCCACATGTTGCGCCGCGGGGTCCAGCGCTTGATCCACGGGCGCTGCTTGGCGGGATCTTCGGCGTCCTCGGCAGAGGCCTCGCCATTCGCATCGAGCTCGACGAGGTCGACGGAGGCACTGCCTTCGGCCTCACCGCTGGGGCCGGCATGGGTGACGGCCGGGAGAGCCAGGGTGGCGGCCAGTGCGAGGAACGCGGGAGCGATCGGTCGGTGGAACACGGCAAGACTCTTTATCGACATCGTGACGATGAGGGCACGCACGGGTGTCGGGACCGTAGCGGCTAGAGAAATCGGTAGACGAGATTGACCGCGGTGATCGTGTCGAGGTGGCGCACCCCAGGCAGCGGATCGTTGTCGAGGCGCAGCGTGAAGGTGGCCGACAGCGACAGCTTGCTGATGATCAGGGTGGTGAACGAGTTCTCCCAGTTGAGTCGCCACCGCTGGCCCTGCTGCAGGCTCTGCAGGTACTCGAGCCCGGTGGAGAAGCTCACCGCTTCATTGAGCTGGTTGCTGTAGCCGCCGAACAGTCGCGCCGCGTGGGTGTTGCGGGTCCGGTCCAGCGGGATGAACTCGCCCTGCGGGGTGTAGATCGGAGTGCCGTCGGGGTTGGACTCCACCGCCGAGTCCGGGTCGCGGACGTCGAGCTGGAAGTCGTAGCCGGCCTCGACACGCAGCTGCTCCTTCTTGCGGTTGATGATGTACAGCGCGGCACCCGGGTCGAGGTTGAGCCGCAGGTCGAGGCGCTGGAACGGATCGTGCCGCGCGGTGGCCATCGCGAACAGCGACCAACGGTTGGACAGGAACAAGTCGTAGCGCACACGACCTTGCAGGTTGCCCACGGTGTCGATGGGGTCGCTGAGGCGATCGGCGGCGGCGCGACCGTAGTTGCCCAGGAAGGTGGCGTAGAACTGATGGCGGCTGCGCCGGATCTGGAACGTGCTACCGCCCGTGATCGCGGTGCTGCGCGCGTTGCCCGTGCTGACCAGCGCGCCGAACGACAGATCCCACAGCAGGCTGTCGCCCGCTTCGTCCTCCGGGACGGCCACGCTGCCGAAGGATCCTTGGCCTTCGAGCTCGGTGTTGCCTGCGCTGGCAGGATCCTTGGTTGCGGTCCCCGCGGGCGGTTGGGGCTCCGTGTCAGCGGGGGGGCCGGCCGCGGCAGCCCCAGTGGCGACCAGAAGGGTCGCGAGGGTGGTCGCGGCGAATGCGAAGGGTCGGCGCATGAGCGGCGCCCATCCTACTGTCGATTTTTGCGGGTGGCTGCGCCCGGCGGAGACTTTTTTCGCCAATCGAAGCGATTTTCCCCGCAATCGGCCTGGCTCGGGCCGGCCTGGCTCACGCCTGGCGACGGCGACGAGCCACCACGAGCCAGACGAGCAGCCCCCAGCCGATGGGGAGATCACGCTCGCCTCCCGCATGGCACGCGCACCCGCGGTCGACGAATCCGGCCCCTTCGTCGACGAGGCCAGTGTCGACCACACCGCCATCGTCCTCGTCCGCGCCACCGTCGTCGTCGGTGCGCTCCTCGGTGGTGCACTGCGCCGAGCAGCCGTCTCCGTCGACTTGGTTGCCGTCGTCGCACTGCTCGGTCGCACTGCGGATCGAGTCGCCGCACACCGCCGGAGTGTCGATTCGGGAGTAGCCCACGACGCACAGCTCGTCGACGTTCCACCCGCCAAACTCGAGGCCCCCATCGCTGGCGATCTCGAACGACAGCCGGACATTGCCGTCGGCCGCCCAGGGGCTGATGTCGACGTCGTGGAACACCCACTGCGAGTCGCGGTGGTGAATGTTGGCCGTGAAGTCTTGGTCGCTGGCGAAGTTGCTCCACGCCTGCTCGTCGTCGACGTAGATGTGGGCCTGGTCGTAGAACCCGTCTTCGACGGTGAGCCAACGTTGGTAGTGCAGGCGCACCGAGGCGTAGGTGTTGGGGATGGCGATGGCCGGGCCATCGACGCGCTCGGTGGACCACTGCCCGTACTGGCCGTTGCCGCCGAGGCTCAGGCCGAGCACGAAGGGATCCTCGCCTGCCGCTTCGCTGGGATCTCCGCCGCGGCCCTGGGGCTCGCCGATCTCCCAGGGTCCGTCCAGCGCCCAGTCGTCGGTGCCCGCCTCGAAGCTGGTGCACCAGATCGGCTCGACCTCGCCAAACCAGTACTGGAACCAGGGATCGCCGAGGTTGGCGGGTACGTGGCGAATGGTCCCCGTGGAGTAGGCGACCCCGACGCGGTAGAGCATGACCTCCCCGGGCGGCAGGGGTGGAATCACTGCGAAGTATGTGCCCCCCGACAGCGTCATCTCTTCGGTCTGGGTGGGCCCGCCGCCGTCGCGGGGGCGCCACTCGACGAACGCGGAGGCCTCGAGCGGGCAGTCGGGGAAGTTCGGGATCGACAGGTCGACCCGGATCTGCAGACCGGCGGGGAGCTCTTGGGTGGAGACGCGCTCTCCGTCGGGCCCAGCCGAGAACAGCCCGTGCGCACCAAAGGCCTCGTTGATCTCGCACGCGTCGGGGGTGCCGTTTTCGAGGTCGCCATCGTCATCGTTGACGATCAGCGCGGCGCCGTACATCGATGGCATGTCGACAGCGCGACGGGTGCTCTCGTAGTAGATGACGTCGGTGCGACGGATACCCTCGGTGGGGCCGTACTTCTCGATGAGCAACGTACGCAGGTCCCACAGCACGCCGCCGATGATGAGGCCGGCAGCGTGGACCTCGCCATTGTCTTGGGGCCAGATCCACTCGAAGCCGCGGGGATCGAGATCGCGCAGAGGGTCTTCTGTGTAGAAGAAGCCGCGGCCAATGCCGGGGTCGCTCACGATGGTGGCCGCCAGGTAGTCGGAGATGCCCTCGGACAGGGCACCGTCGAACGATCCCACGCCGGGGATCAGCGACTGGTTGTGCACCGAGTGGCCCACCTCGTGGTAGACGACGTCGGACATGCGGCCCGTGTTCTCGCAGTTGTCTCCGCCTTGAAGGAAGAACACCGAGTCGCCGTCCGACATGGCGTTGCACTCGTCGGGCAGGTTGACCGTGGCGAGGATCGTCTGGTCGAGCCACTCCAGGCTCGGGTCGATGTTGCGGATGTGGGTCTTGACGACCTCGAGGTGTGAGAACGTGGTGAGCTGCGCGTCCTCGAGGGGGTCGTCGGCGCGGTTCCAGCTGACCCCACCGCCGCTGGGGAGGGTGAGGCTGCCCTGGGCCAGATCGCTGGCGTCATCGATGATCTCGATGAAGGGTCCGCGGAGTCCAGGCTCCACCGTGGTCGAGGCGCCAGGAAAGGTCACCACGCCCGCGCCATTGCTCACCTGCGGCACGCCGTTGACGATGTGCTCGGTGAACCGGGCCGTACGCTCGGCACGCCCGAGGATGGGGCTGCGCTCGGCGACGTTGTAGAAGACCTGGCCCGTGGCGTTGTGCAGCCGGGACTCGCGAGCCACGGGCTCTCCGGTCTGCGCGTCGAGATAGACGGTGAACCGGCTCATCGGGAACTCCGACTCGACCTCGGTCCGCACGACCTCGCGATACTGGGGGCCGCTGGTGGCATCGCCGACGGGCAGGACCAGCGGGCCCTCGACCGGGCCGGGAGTGCTGGACGTGGCCGGTCGGAAGTCGGTGTCGATCCACGCGCGGGCTTGGTTGCGGGCGTCCGCATCGTCGACGCGGATGCTGCCGAGGGGAATGCCCGCGTCGCGCTGAGCGAGGCTGGTGATCATCACCAGGCGGTCGTTGGTGAACACGAGCCCGATCTGGCCGCCTACGACCTCGCGGCCCGCCGAGTGCTGGGCAAAGCCCACGCTGCGAATGCCGTTGGCCTCGTGGTTGGCGACGATGACGAAATCGGTGGGAGCGGTGCCGGGGGCCAGCAGGGGAAGGTGGCGCGCGAGCAGCTCGGTGGCGACCCGCTCGGCGACGACCGCCGAGGCCATCACCCCAGGTGTGGGTACGCCGTTGCCAATGATCTGGCGGGGGTGCTGACCGAGGTCGTCCCAGGTCGCCCAGGCGGAGCCCATCTCGGTGGCGAGCGTCTTCCAGGCGCGGGCGCGGCGGGGCGTGGGCGCGGAGGCACGCCACATATGAGCCTTGGCCCGCTCCACGACATGGCCATCGGCCATCTGCCGCTGTCCCGGGTTGGTGATGGCCGTCGTCGGGCCAACAACGGCATGAGCGACCGTGGGCCACAGGGTGGCGGAAAGGACGAAAAGGAGCGTTCTATTCACCACAAAACCTGCAATCCCCGCCCCTTGTTCTAGAGGTCGGACTGGAGCCGGTCAAGCTGTGAGGTTTGCATTTAAGCGGGCGTAAGACGCCGGCTCGCGCTTGGGCCGCTACGTGGCACCGGCCCCTCGGTGCTTCCCACGCAAACCACTGCGGCACGCAAGAGGTACACCCAAGTCGCCGATCGGTTGCCTCCGGGTGTCGATTCGTCCGCGACATGGAGTCGCACGCACCGATACGCGACCAACGAAGGGCTCGGCCGAGTTCGATGGTCAGGCGCGATGCGTAGGGGCGAACCCCGGCGCCTTCGGCTGCGGGCGTGGTGCCGTCAGCCGGAGAACGGTTCGCTGACGGACGGGCACACCAGCTGCCCGCCGTCCTCACCCGAGCCGCAGGGCTCGCCATCGACGGGCTCGCTCCA
>JAHZJA010001258.1 GCA_022601155.1 Deltaproteobacteria bacterium
CGAAATCCGGTGCGCTCCGAGGCCCACAAGAAGCCTCCAGCCAGCTCGCCTTCTCCATGCTCGAGGCTGCGGAACGCGTTGTGGAGGTTGATCCAGACCTCGCTGCGCTCCGACAGCAGCAGCCGACGGGCGCCGGTTTCGAGGTCGAAGGCGACCAGGTCCAGCCGCGTCTGCTCGCGGTTTTCGATCTCGGCGGCGAGGGTGCCATCGGCGAGCCAGTGGACCCGCGCCAGGTAGAGGTCATCGCCGACGTCGAGTCCGTCCAGGCCCAGGTCCATCCATACCGTGGGGCCGCCGGTTCGAGCGACGACGCCGAGGCGGACCTTGGCGTTGGCTTCCCCGGCGAACGGGTAGCCATGGTCCTCGTGGGAGGCCGGATCTTCGCGGCCTTGGTGGGTGATCCGGTAGATCGGGATGTGCGTCTCGTCGACCTCGGTGTAGGCCAGCTGCGTGGCGTCGCGGGACCACCAAAATCCGCGATGGCGCCCCATCTCCTCCTGGGCGATGTACTCGGCCAGCCCGTGGGTCTTGCCGGTACCGCGGGCGCCCTCGGTCAGCTGAACCGGGGTGCCACCGGTGGCGGGCACGGTGTAGACCTCGTCGTCGCGCACCCACGCCAGGTGCTCGCCGTCACGGGACAGCACGGGGTCCAACGCGGGGCGCCCGTCGGTATCGACGACCTTGCGCGGCTCGGAGCCGGGCCCGTCTTGCACCCACAGATCGCCACGCAGCGGGACGAGCACCCGGGTCGCATCCTTGGCCCACGCGTAGCGGGTCACGCCCAGGGCTCGCTCGCGTCGACGCTCGCGCTGGAGCTTCTCTTCGGGCGACAGGTTGGCTTCGGTCGCACCGCCCTCGGGAGGCGTGAACATCACGCTGCGCGGCTGGCTGCCGTCGACGGCCTCGACGTACAGCTGTCGGCTGAGGCTCCGGTCGGGACTGTCGAGGTAGGTGAGCCAACGCCCGTCCGAGGAGAACCGAAAGCTCCCGGGCGTGGAGGTGCCGGGGAGCGGATACTTGGCGACTTCATCGATGGCAAGCGAGCCGGAGGGGATGGCGGGGTCGTTGGACATCGGCTTCGTGGGCGTTGGGGCGGTGGCCGCTGGGGTGGCGGTCTGGTTGGGGTCCGGTTCGGTCCGTTCCTGCGTGCACGCGGCCAGCAGCGAGATGGCGAGTGCCAGCGCTATGGGCGCACCTGTGCGGTCTCGCGCCGCAGGCATTCGTAGGCAGCGGCGGTGGGCACGGACGCGCGACAGCGGCATGGCGCGGATGATCGCAGGCGGGGTACGGCGGTGTCCACGGCGACCCCTCCTGGTCGTGCTTGCTTGCGCCGTCCAAATGGGCAAAAACCCCGGCTCAGCGATCATCATGGCCACGCTCGTCGACAAGATCACCGCTAGTGAAGTTCATCCCCAGGTCATCGACGGCTGCATGCAGCTGATCGAGACGGAGGTCGCCTCCAAGAAGGGGTTCTCTGGCGCCGCCGTCAAGACCGGCTATGCGGTCGTCAAGAAGCTCAAGCCCGGGATGATCAAGGACGCGGTCACCAAGCTGCTGCCCGACTTCGCGGTCGCGCTCGAGCCCTTGTACGTCGACAGCGGCGCGGTCGATGCTGGTGATGGCTCAGGCGACGTGTTCTGCAAGTTCCTCACCGCCAACCAGGATCGGGCTGCGGACGCGCTGCTGACCGTGACCGACGCCAAGGCGCAGGGGGCCAAGAACAAGACCCTCAAGAAGACCTACGACCGGCTGCGTGGCGGAGCCAAGACCCACGTGACCGCTGCGATTCCCAACCTCGCCAAGACGTTGGGCCGCTACGCCTGAGCCCGACCAATCTGGCTCCGCACTGCGCTCGGGAGAGACTGCCGCAGCCGCGTTGACGCTGCGACGCGTCGTGTCCACGTGGTGGCCGCTGGCGCTGTCGTGGCTGATGATGGGCGTCGAGCAGCCGCTGGTCGGGGCCGTCGTGGCGCGCTTGCCCGACGCTCAGGTGCAGCTGGCCGCCTACGGCAGCGTGGTGTTTCCGCTGGCGCTGGTCATCGAGGCCCCGGTGATCATGCTGCTGGCGGCATCGACCGAGCTGTCGCGTGACCGCGCCGCCTACGGGGCCCTGGCCCGGGTGTCGCACCGGCTGGGGCTGGTCCTGACGGCGCTGCACTTGCTGGTGGCGGTCACGCCGGTCTTCGACTGGCTGGCCCAGGGGGTGTTGCACGTGCCCGACCCGGTGCTGGAGCCCGCGCGCATCGGCTTGTTGCTGCTGCTGCCGTGGCCGTGGGCCATCGCATCGCGACGGTTTCATCAGGGCGTGCTCATTCGCCACGGGCACTCGCGCGCGGTGGGGTGGGGGACCGGCCTTCGCATGCTCACCAGCAGCGGGGTGCTGACCGCGGGCCTGGTGCACGGACAGCTGCCGGGCACGATCGTCGGTCCCGTGGCGATGTCGGCGGGCGTCGTGGCCGAAGCCATCTACGCGGCGCTTCGGGTGCGTTCGGTTCGTCGCGCGCTGCAGCCCACCTCCGATCGTCCGCCGCTGCGGGGCCTCGCCTTCGCGCGCTTCTACGCCCCGTTGGCGATGACGCCACTCATCACCTTGGTGATCCTGCCCGTCGGCACCGCGGCCGTGTCGCGCATGCCCGAAGCGCTGGCCTCGTTGGCGGTGTGGCCCTTGGTCAACGCAGTGGCCTTCGTGCTGCAATCGCTCGGGTTGGCCTACAACGAGGTGGTGGTCGCGCTGCTCGACGAGCCCGGGGCGCGTGCGCCCTTGCTGCGGTTTACGGGCATCCTCGCGGCCGCGACGACCTCCGTGCTCGCCGTGCTGGCCCTGACTCCGCTGGCCGACGTGTGGTTCGCCCAGGTCGCGGGTCTGTCCGCACCGCTGGCCAGCATGGGGGCGGCCGCGTTGTGGCTGGCGCTGCCCATTCCTGGCACCCGCGTGTTGCAGAGCTGGTTCCAGGGCTTGCTGGTCCACGCTCGACGCACGCGGGCGATTACCGAGGCGGTGGCCGTGTTCGCGGTGACCTGCTGTACGGTGCTCTGGGTTGGGGTCGTACAAGCACAGTGGAGCGGCCTCACGGTGGTGGTCATCGCGTACTCGACCGGTCGACTGATGCAGACGATGTGGCTGGCGATGCGCACCCGGGACCTTCGGCGGGGACCCGCAAGCTCACCACGCCGATGAGCGCGGACCCCCCAAAATCGCATATTGACTGTTCGTCAATAGTGATACGGTCCGATCGGTGACCCGCAAACGTCTCGCGACCGATGAGCGTCGTGCTCAGTTGTTGCAGCTAGGGGTGGAGCTGTTCTCGCGTCATCCCTTCGATGCGCTCACCACCGATCTCATCGCGACCGAGGGCGGAGTCTCCAAGGGGTTGCTGTTCCATTACTTCGGGAGCAAGCGCGGCTTCTACATCGCGACCATCGAGCACGTGGCGGACCAGCTGTTGATTCACGTGGTGCTGGATCCCGAGCGCGCGCCGCTGGCCACGGTGCTCGACGCGGTCGAGCGCTTCCTGGACTTCGTCGGTGAGCACGCCGCGATCTATCGTGCGCTGTTGCGGGGTGGTCTCGGTGCCGATCCTCAGTCGCAGGCGATCGTGGAGCGGGTGCGGTGGACCATCGTGCACCGGGTGGGTGGCTTGTTGTCGACCGGTGATGTGTCTGGCCCTGTGAACGCGGAGCCCGTGACCACCCAGGGAGGCCTGCGCCTGTACGGATGGGTGGGCACCGTCGAGGCACTCAGCCTCGCGTGGATCGACCTTGGGGTGGAGCGGGAGCTCATTCGTTCGTTGATCCTCGAGAGCTTTGCTCCGGTGTTGGCGGCGTGGTCTCGCGACCGCCAGCCTCGCCCGTAGCAAGGAGCGACCGCCCGCCTCGCGAGTGTCGTGATCCAGCCATCGGGGTCGGACGTCTGCTCGGGTGATGACACCAACAGTCTCGACACCCAGCATCCGCCCGCGCCTCGCTCTAAGCTTGGCCCTCACCACGTGCAGGGGACTGACCTCCGCCTGCGACGGTCCGCCCTCCCAGTTCGATGACGAGCTCGATGCTGTCGAAGAAGACCGGGAGGAGGCGCTTCCCAGGCGCGTACTCGCCCGGGTGGGGTTCGACGACGGCGCCACGCTCGAACAAGTCCAAACGCCCTGGACGCTCGGCCGGTCGGGCTCTACAGCGACGGCGGGTCGCAGAACCACTGGCAGTCGCCGCCGTGGCTGTCGCAGATCTTGTCTTGGCACTCGTCGGCCCAGCGAAACCGTGGCGCGTCGGTCTCGGCCGACTGCATCGTCCAGTACTCGATGCCCTCGACGTCGAGGTCGAGACGCTCCAGGAATGTGGTCAACGGGATCGGACG
>JAHZJA010001259.1 GCA_022601155.1 Deltaproteobacteria bacterium
CTCGGCGGTGGGCTTGGCGACGTGGCTGGCCTCGGTGTCTCCATCGAGGCCACAGTTCCAGGTCGACGGCAGATCTTCGCAGCCAGGCCCAGAGAAGTGATCGAGCGGGTTGCAGCTGGCGCTGTCCAGCGGAGAACCCAGGGTGCCACAGCCGAACAGATCATTGAGGCCCTCGCCGCACTGGGCGTTACCCGGGCCGCTTTGGGCGATGGCGAAGAAACCAGGCGCCACCATGTCGGCACAGCCCTGGTTGGTTCGCGCGGCCACCTCGATGGCGGTCTCGCAGACATGCCAGCCCTCGGCGCACAGATCGGCTGCGCTGCAGCCCGCCCCGCCTGGGTTGACCGTGTCGTCGCCGCCCAGACGTTGGCACGTGGGCGGGGGCACCGGGACCAGACCGGGCTCGGTCCATCCACCCGCGCACGCAGCAATGCCAGGGTGGTGGACCGGGTCGACGAAGCCCTCGCGCTGCCCATCGGCACATCCGAGGCTGACGGGCATCAATCCCGAGTCGGGGCCGGGATCGTCGGGCTCGCCCGTCGCGTCCTCGGACCCCTCGCCCAGACCGGTGGAGTCAACCCCGGTCGCGTCACCCGAGGCCGACGATGGCCCCCCGGTCGAGCCGTCGGGGTCGCCCACCCAAAGCAGTCCTGGCATGTCGAGCTCATCGGCCCCCGCACAGGCGCCGAGCAACAACATCACCAACGAAAACGGGGCCGAACGCGATCGCATGCTGACTATTGCCCGCCCCAAGCATTCGGTCACTCGATTTGTTCGGGCCGCGGCGAGGTGGTTGATGCCGACGCGCTCGAAGCGGGCACCGCGGGCGGCACGGGGTCGAATTTGCCGAGATCGACCACCTTGGTGTTCTGGTCACGGGGCGGCCACGTCAGCGTGGATGACCCGCACCGATCACGCTCCGTATAGGGCCCTGGCAGCGAGGCAAAACGATCACGCTCGAGCGTTCCGGGAATCGGTCCGCACGCGGGTCGAGGCCGGTAGCCCGGCGAATCAGCCTGGGCGCTGCGCGGCAGGGCCACGGCGATCGCGCAGAGCATCAGGGTGCGGTGGATGAGGGGTGCCATAAGGGTGCTGTTGGGTCGAAGGCGAGCTCGGGCGATCGTGGGATCGCCCGAGCTCGCGCGGCATGGTTTTGGAGCTGGGTTCAGAAGAGCAAGCATGTATCGCCGATCTCGTACCCGCCGAGATCGATGCATGAACCACCACCGCCTCCACCGGGGCCGCCTCCACCGGGGCCGCCTCCACCAGGGCCGCCTCCGCCTCCGAAGTCGCCTCCACCTCCGCCTCCTCCGAAGTCGCCTTGGTAGGGGCTGGAGCCTCCGGTGTACTGGGCCCCGCTGCCGACGCTGCCGCCGGTGGGGATACCTACGACGTCAGGCGACCCGCCGCCGTCTTGGTAACCGTGAGCGTAGCCTTGGTTGTATCCGCTGTCGTAGTCGAGGCCAGGCTCGGCGTACGACTGGTAGTAGTGCCCAAAATAGTCGGCTCCATAGTTGTTGCCGTAGCTGCTGATCTCTCCGTCGTACATGCCGACGGCGTGCCCGTTGTCGTAGCCCGCGTCGAAGTCGGATTGAGGGTCACTGGCGTTGAACGCCATCGATGCGACCACCGCGATGGATGCAATTGCGTGAATCATGATCTCGTGTTCCTTGGTTGGGGGGATGAGGGCGCTCGCCGCTGCGATGAAGACCGCGGGTCAGACGTGGCGCCCCAACGCGAGGAACTACCGAGCGAACGCCTGCTTGGATTGCGCCGTCGTGATGCCCAGACGCACGTCCGATGACGGGCTCGTTTCGTTCCGGTCGGACCACTGGCCCGAGGAGCACCGCGCCGCGTGGAGGTCCGGTGTTCGCGGCGTCGGTGAGAGGTCACGCAGCCGCCCACGCTCGCCCTTCGGAGGGGCTCTCCCGAACGACGCGGCTCGCCTCGAAGCCCACGAGCGCTGGCGCGTGGCGCGACCACCCTTCACTTCGCACGACGTGGCGATGGGTGGTTGGAGTGCGGTCTCTCGCCTTCGCGACAGCTGACATCGAGCGCGTCTTGTTCGACCCGACGCTGCCCGACCGGGCCGATGCCCGGCTGGTATAAGGACGCGGTGGACGGTCGCTACTGCAGATCATACGTCGCGGGCGGATCCATCGTGCTCGGGGTTCTGATCCTCGGCCTGCAGATCTCCGCGTGCCGAACGGCTACACCACCGGGGCCGGCCGCCGCCGAGACGATACTGGCCGAGACGATACTGGCCGAGACGACACCGGCCGAGACGACACCGGCCGAGACGACGCCTGCCAAGACGACGCCTGCCGCCGCCAGATCGACCACGGCAAGCTCAGCCCAACCCCAATGCGATGCACTGCTGGCCGCTGAAGTCTTCTCGACGGCCGCCAGCGGTGGGAGTCCGTCGACTTCGGCCGAGATCTCGTTGTTTGCGGCTTCTGCCGGGTGCCTCGTCACGGCGAAAGAACTCGCCTCCAACGCACAACGTGCCGCGCTGGCTGAGCATCCAGTGGACGTGATCGGCCTTGCCCGAGTCGGGCAGGCGTTTGCCCGGCTCGGTGACGCCGACGCGGTTGGACGCGTCGCGCAGGCCATCGAGAACGACTCGCGACCCGTGGCAGCCGTCGCGGCCCAACTCCTCGAGGCACGTGGTACCAGGAAGCAGGAGGCCATCTGGGTCGCGCTGGACCGTGGCGACACGGCCACGGCTCGGAAACTCCTGCTCGAGATCGAGGCGCGGGCCCTGGCGGCAGACCCTGGGGCATCGAGGTCTACGGTTGATGCATGTCGGCCAGACTGCTGGTCGTCGGCCTCGATCCCACGGGCTTGGGCAGCGCTCGGAGAAGGCGATCGTGCCGTCGCGTTTGCAGCCCGCGCTCTCGAGGCGACACCACACGACGTCGGATCTCTCGATCCGCTGGCCGTGCTCGAGATCGCCGAGGTGTTTGCCCGTCATGACGACCGCGAGCGCACCAGTGCCGCGTTGGCGCTGTTCGAGACCGGAGTCGTCGAGAGCTACGCCCACCTTGCGCTCCTGGGCCGCAAGGGCGGCCGCGAGCTGCTCGACCGTGGACATGCCCGCGTCGCCCAGCTCCTCTCCGATGGCGAGAGCGTCAGCGACGTCGCCATCGGGCAGCTCGCAGCCGGCTATGTACGTCTCGGCGACGCACAGACAGCACTCGAGCTTCTTTCTCACATCACTGCAGGCCCCGAGCTGCGTTCACAGATGGCTCGTCTGGCGATCCGCCTCGCCACCGACGAGGTGGTCGCAACACCAACGCTTCGTCGTCGCCTCTCGATTCTCGACGAGAAGTTGGCCGGCCTTGCACAGGCAGCCGGTGAGTAGCGGGTGGGTCCATCTGTACCCATGCAATTGTCGATCGGCTGCATCTGTTCGGGTCGCTGCGCGGGCCCTACGTTGACGACATGAACATCCAAGACGTCGTCGTGCTGTCGATGATCGGGGCCCTTGCCTCCGCGTGCGATCCCAGCCCCGAGTCCACCTCGCCCGTCGCGTCGCGCCGCGCCACGCTGGTCGAGCAGGTTCTTCAGGCTGAGCCGAGCGCCGGTCAAGCCGAGGCCATCGGTCATATCGCCAGTGAACTCGAGCCCTCGGCGGCAGCGCCGGGCTGTTTCGCCGTGGGCGGCCTGGTCGCGACAACCGTCGCCCCTCACCTGCATGATCCCGCCCTGTTGCAGCAAGTGGGACCGATGATCCTGGTCAGCCTGGATCCATATCACCCGTTCCCCGGTGTCTGGTTCAGCAAGGGCTCGATCCTCGCGACGATCACGGCCCTCAACGAGCTCGGCGAGGCCTCCGTCAACCATCACTTCGCGCTGTCGCGCGGGACGATCCGAACGCAGGACGACGACATCGCGCTCACGCCGACCGCCGACCCATGCGTGTTCGACCTCGACGGGGTGCTCAACGTCGTCGATGGCACGGAGAGCTTTGCCGGGGTGACGGGAACGGGTGTGGCGCAGGGGACCAGCGACGTGTGCACCGGTCGCGGCCAGATCGCGTGGCAGGCCGAGCTGTGCCCGTGACGCATCCTGCACGATGACGACGGGTGCCGTCGCACGTCGACGAGTGCCCCGGCGGAGACGACCGATGCTTGGTGGCGGCTCGCCGCGTCGCACATCGACCAAGGCTCGGTCACCGCTGCATCTGGTGCACGAGTCGACCGAGGCGACGTAGCCCCGACACGATGCGGTCATCCACCGCAAACCCGCACGACAGCCTCAAGAACTTGCGATAGCGGCTGGGGTCGGCGCTGCACAACGGGCCAGGCAGAAACGAGATGCCCTTGGCCCGTGCCCGCTCGTACAGCTCCAGCGTGTCGACCGACCCCGCGTGAACCCACACCACGAAGCCACCGCGGGGCCGGCTGGCCCGAGTGCCGGGAGGAAAGAAGCGACGGACGCAGCCCAGGACTCGATCGACCTGCCCAGGCAAGCGCTGCCGGAGACGAGCGAGGTGCCGATCGTAGGATCCGCTCTCGAGGAACTCGGCCACCACCCGCTGATTGAGGCCCGGAGACGCGATCGCGCTCGCGAGCTTGAGCCGTCGCACGGCATCGAGTCGGTGACCCGGTACCACGAAGCCCACCCGCAGCCCTGGCGCCAGCGTCTTGGAGAACGAGGAGCAGTACGCGATATCGGCGTCGATACCCGCCTGGTGGGCCACGGCCGCCAGCGGGGTTGGGCGCCGTGGGCCGCGATGCAGATCCCCGTAGACATCGTCCTCGACGACCGTCACCGAGTGCCTTCGTGCGAGACGAGCCACCGTCCGCTTGTCATCGTCGGACATGCAGGCCCCAGTGGGATTGTGAAAGCACGGCGTCAGCACCAGCGCGCGCACCGAGTGCTGGCTCATCGTGCGTCCCAGCGCTTCGACGTCGAGGCCCCGCTCCGGATCGGTGGGCACCTCGATCGCATACACCCCCAGCGCACGAAACAGCGGCCACAGACCAAAGAACGCGGGTGACTCCACCGCGATGGTGTCGCCGGGGCGCACGCGCGAGGACAACGCCAGGCGAAGTGCGTCCATGCAGCCCGCGCTCACCACGACCTCATCGGCGGTCGCCGGCAGTCCCAGGCTCAACAGCCGTCGGGCGATCTGTCGTCGCAGGACGTCGTCCCCCGACGGAGGACCATAGCTCCCCAGCAGCTGCGGTCGACGATTGACCACGTCCTTGACCAACCGCGCCAGCGTACGCATGGGAAGCAGCTGAGGCGACAGCACCGTGCCCCCCAGCGGCACGAGCCGAGGGTCGGCCGACGCCGTCACGAACTCGTCGGCCAGGTGCGGCAATGGAACCTTCCTCGGCCTCGACCGCAGGCGCTGCACGGGAGGAGACCCCAACGGCTCGAGGCTGGAGACGAAGTAGCCCGATCGAGGCCGCGCCTCCACGAGACCACGTCGCTCGAGCGCCCGCAGGGCCGTGGTGACCGTTGCCATCGCCACCCCTCGGTCACCCCGGAGCTTGCGCATCGAGGGCAGACGATCGCCCGGCACATACACCCCACCCCGGATCTGCCGCTCGAGGTCGTCAGCCAGCGCCACATACAACAACGTCTCGCGCCGCGCCTTCGCCACCGCACTACAGTGCCCGACCGCGTCGAAGCTGTCACGGCATCTGTACCCATTGAAAAGGCGCAATTGTGTAACTGTATCGGTCGTGCCGTGCCGTATCTCGGATCATGATGGAGGCCCCACCGCGCGATGAAACTCCTCCGCCTACTCGTCGTCGTCGTCGTCATCGTCGGGCTGCTGCTGCGACTGCTCGGCGTCGCCCTCGGGCCGACGCTGCTGTGGGTCGCGGGGGCTGCGGAGGCCCTGTTGCTGGTGAGCGTGCTGTACGGTCTGTTTCGTCTGTGGCGCGTTCGCAGGCGAGCCGACGAAGCGCAAGCGCAAGCCCAACCCCGCGGCTGGGATGCGTTGCGCGTGGTCATGCGGGAGAGCCTGCCCGAAGGCCCGGCCGAGGCCGTCGTGTCCGAGATGCGGATGTTCGTGGCCGCGCTGGCGACGTTGACCCTCCGACCACTGCGAACACCACAGACCCCCGGCCGCGTCCGCTTTGGGTCCATGGCATCGAGCGTCTACGGCGGCACGGTCACCGCGCTGGTCGTCTTGCTGGTGATCGAGGCGCCCGCCGTCCATCTCTTGCTCGGTGCGCTCATGGACGAAGGCCTCGCACGCTCGGTGACACAGGCCGTCCTGCTGCTGTCCAGCATCTATCTCGGCGTGTGGCTGCTGGGCGACCTCCGGCTCCTGAAGGAGGCACCGGGGGTGATCGTGGGTGACGGGCGCCTCGAGATCGAGCTGGGCCTGCGTGCGCGAGGAGAGATCGGGCTGGACGAGATCGTCGGTGTCGATCTGGATCCCATCGACAAGGGCGACGACGCAGGTGCAGACCGTGATGCCACCCCGATCCTCATCGCCCCCATGGCTGCACCCAATTGCCGCGTATGGCTGCACCGCCCGGTGACGATGCGTGGCCTCGTCGGCATTCCCATGCGCGGCGATCGGCTCGACATCTACGTCGATGACCCTTCAGGGCTGGCCAAGGCGCTCGACGAGCATCGCAAGGATCCTCCCCAAGCCTCGTGGGCGTAGCCTCGCGGGGTGTCGCGCATGCCCCTGCCTCGTCCGTCGACTCGGGTGGGCTCCCCACAACGGGTATCGATTTCGTCGAATAGATCTCTGCTGTACCTCGGGTCCAACCGGAACGGGCGCCAGCGCCGTCTCATCGCTCGCCCATCACCTGCCTCGACGTCGTCCTCAACTGGAACCGCCGGCTCGAAAGCACTGCGGATCTGGGACTGGGAGTGGGAAGCCGTACACCCAACATCGTCGTTCGAATGCAATCGCCGAGCACCCGCGCAGTTTTGGAGGCGATCCGTTTGCCCCGTCGTTCGGTGGAGACTATGACTACCTGCGGTGGCAATTGAACGACCGCGTGCAATGGGAGACCTGCGGCCCAAACCGGAGCTGTGGGCGGCGCTCGGGCAGGGCGCGCTGCTGACCGAAATCCTGACGGACTTCTACAACCGCGCGTTCGAGGATCCCCAGCTCGCCCCCTTCTTCGAAGGAACGACCAAGCCATGGATCGTGCAGAAGCAATACTCGTTCCTGCGGTCGAAGTTCACCGGTGAGAACATCTTCTTCGGCCACCGCCCGCGCAACGCTCACCACTGGATGGTCATCTCCAACGAGCTGTTCGACCATCGGGCCGCGATGATGGAGGACTGCATGCGCCGGGCAGGCCTGGCCGAGCACTTCATTGCGCAGTGGATGGAGGTCGAAGAGGTCTTTCGCAAGCAGATCGTCAAGGCGCAGCCCATCCCCCGCAAGCTCTCCGGGGTAGCCCTGCCCCTCGACGGCTACGGCAGCATCGAAGTCGCGGTGGGATCGTTGTGCGATGGCTGTACCGGGGCCATCGATGCGGGAGCCACCGCCCACTATCACCTCCGGACAGGGGTGATGTACTGCCAACAGTGTATGCCGGAGCCAGCCCAAGGAGTCGAGGTATGACCAATCCCGTACGCATCTGCACCCGAGCACGCGGCCCGTTGGTGGTCGAAGGCGATGTCGAGCTGCTCGACGAAGCAGGCCAACCCGTCGATCTCGGTGAGCGCAAGAAGATCTTGCTGTGTCGCTGCGGGGCATCCAAGAGTGCCCCCCTGTGCGACGGGACCCACAACCGCATCTGGTGACCGATCGGCCGCGACGCTGGCCTCGGGGTCCGTGCCTTCGGTACGTACTCGGCCGGCGATGAGCGCCCGCCCGTCCCCCGCATCGATGCCCGAGTCGCCGTACCAGCGACCGTGCCGCTGGCCGACGTAGGTCCGCACGCTCCACCCTGCAGCTTCAGATCGAGCTGCAGTCGGCAACGGCACCGGGTGGTCGACCGGCGCGATCTCGTCCACGGCTCCCTCGAACGCCAGCGGGGCCCCCCCGCGCCATCGAACATCGCGGCCCGACGATCGGCCCTCCATATCCCCTCGGGACGGCCATCGGTGGCAAAGGCCTTGCGCGAGGCCCTCGTCGATCTCTAGCGTGGCGCTCGCCGTGGACTGGGAACTTCGATTGCAGCTGGAGGGGACCTCGCACGATCCGATGTATCGCCGGGTTGCCCAGGCGATCGCGGTCGATATTCGCTGCGGTCGACTGCCCGCGGGAACCGTGCTCCCCGGAACTCGCCGCCTGGCACAGACGCTCGGCATTCATCGCAATACCGCACTGGCGGCCTACCGCGAGCTGGCGGGAGAGGGCTTCATCGACACCCGGCCCGGGCTCGGAACGTTCGTGGTCGAGCGCCAGGGAACCGACGAGCCTACCCCGCTCACGGCCGCGCGCCATAGGGTACCGCGCACCGCTCCCTACCGCCTGCGGACGCCCAGCGGGGCGTTGATACGGCGTCGCCCCCATCCGCCGGGAACGCTGGTGCTCAGTCACTTGCCTGCTCCCTCCGAGGTGCCCGGGGTCGCGCTGGCCCGGGCCTATCGCGGGGCGCTGCGTCGCCGCGCCGATGACGTTCTCGACTACGCGCAGCGCTACGACAGCGGGGCCCCGTTCGGACACCCACGCCTGCGAAGAGCACTGGCGCAGATGCTGGCCCGTACGCGGGGCCTGATGGCCACCGCTGAGGATGTGCTGGTGACCACGGGAAGCCAGATGGCCTTGTACCTGGTGGCGCTGGCGCTGGTGGAGCCGGGCGACGTCATCGCCGTCGAAGGCCTCGGGTATCGTCCCGTCTGGGAGGCGTTTCGGTTCGCTGGAGCCGTCGTGGTTCCGGTTGGAGTCGACCGCGAGGGTCTGTGCGTCGAGGAGCTGCGGGCGCTCACGGAGCGTACGGCGGTGCGGGCCGTCTACGTCACGCCGCACCACCAACACCCCACTGGCGTCACGCTGACGCCTCCCCGGCGCCGCGCGTTGCTCGAGCTGGCGACCGCCCATGACATGGCTGTCATCGAGGACGACTACGACTGCCAGTTCGAGTACGGAGGCCGCACCATCCGTCCGCTGGCCAGCATCGATCCCCAGGGCCGGGTCATCTACGTCGGTTCTCTGTCCAAAGTGCTCGCACCGGGCCTGCGCATCGGCTATGCGGTGGCGCCCAATTCCGTACTCGAGTTGATGGCCGAGCGACGCTGCTTCATCGATCGACAGGGCGACCATGCGCTGGCCTGTGCCGTCGCCGAGATGATCGAGAACGGGGAGCTGCGGCGGCACATAGGCCGGCTGCACGCGACCTATCGCTCGCGACGTGACGCCCTCGCCGAGGCGCTCCAGTCCCGACTCGGCGGCGCGATCGACTTCGACGTGCCCGAGGGAGGCACAGCGGTGTGGGCTCGCGTCGATACCGGAATCGACGTGGATCGCTGGCACGCGCGAGCGATCGAGCATGGCGTCGTGTTCGAGCCGGGTAGCTCGTTCTCGTTGTCTCCGGGCGCGTCGGCTCATGCCCGCTTCGGCTTCGCCGGGCTATCGGTGCCCCAGCTTCAGGAAGCCGTGCGCCGGCTGGCCCTCGCGCTGGCCTCCGCCGAGGGATGATTCATCCCTGCCGGTACGCCCCTTTATTTGCAGACCGGACCTGGGTCGGTCGGTACGGGGTTGCTAGTGCTGAGGGGCGGGCAACCGCCCATCGACACGAAGCAGGATTGGATGACATCCAGAGCATGGACATTGATGATGTGTATCGTCGCCGCGTGTGTGGTGGACGATGAGACCGAGCCCCTCCAAGGAGGGACCACCAGCGAGAGCCCCTCGAGTACGGCCACCGACGCGAGCGCTGCTGCCGACACGAGTACCGGGGCACCCCGCGGGTCATCGAGTGACGGCGGCTCGGGCTCGTCGGGGCCGGGTCACGCCGACTCGACCTCGGGCGGTGCCGCGACCGATGACACCGGCTCGGAGTCGTCCAGTGGCACGATACCGCCGTCGGACGAGTGCATTGCGTACTGCGACGAGTTCTTGCCCAACTGCAATGAGATCCGAGGAATCCAGGCCTACGACGGCCTGACCGATTGCTTGACGACGTGCGCCCCCTGGCCAGAGGGCCCGCCCGGAGAGTTCTCTGGCAACACCGTGCAGTGCCGGATTGCCCAACTCACCTTCGATCCCAACCCGGGGCCCGGCTACTACGAGCTGCACTGCTTCCACGCTCAGCAGAACCCGACGAGCCAGTGCGTGTGAGCACGGGAGTCAACAGTACCGCATCAGTCGTCGGCACAGCTCGCGAACGCCGTCGCTGAGGTTGTGGCGGTATTGCCTAGTGGAGTGCGGGCCGAAGAGCTCGGCTCCCGTGTGCGAACGGTGGATCCCTCCGCGTGGCTGGAGCTACGCACAGATCGAAGTGGCGCCTGCCCACCCCCCGTCGTCGCCCACGTGCACGTGCACTGGACCTCCTGATGCACCCAACCTTCTCGCTACTGGCTATCCTAGGTCGCTCATGAGGCCGCCAGCTGGCAGTGGCGTGAAAATCGATTGTCCACGTCGGTTCACGCGACTCCGAAGCACCCCGTCGAAAGCATCGAACAGGGGACATCATCTCACGATCCCTAGAAGGGACTCGCCCTCGATTGTTTTGTCGCACCTACGTCAGGCAAACCGGCGGGATAGCGTTCTCCCAAGCACATCAGGCCGCTTCGTCTGGCACTCCCAGATGACGACGACATCGTAACCCGTCGCCTTCAGTTCTCTGATCACACGTCTGTCGCGTGCAATGTTGCGATCGAATTTCGCCTGCCAGAACTCGCGGTTCCGCTTGGGCGTGGTTGCCAATCGGCAACCACGGTGTCGATGCCAGAAGCATCCATGAACGAAGACCGCCCACGCGTGACGGCGGTTCGCCAGGTCAGGTGTGCCAGGAAGATCTCGGTTGGAGAGGCGGTACCTCAATCCGAGTCCAGAGAGGATTTTACGGACAACGAGCTCGGGCTTCGTCCCCACCCGACGAATGTTGGCCATGCGGGTCGACGTGGTATCGTCGACAACGATCTCGTGACCCTCTCGCGTGGTTTTTCGTAACCTAGCCCTTCGCGCCATGACATCTCGCCTGCTCATGCAGGCTGGCGGCGTCGCCCGGTGTGCTCCGTGATCGCCCTAGGATCGCCACCGCGCGACGCGATGTACGCGTCCAGTGCTTCGAGGAACTCTGGACGGAAACGTAGGGAAGCTCGCTTCGTCCTGGCTCGGAAACCGGTAGCAGCGCGTAGAGATAGTGGCGTCCCTGGGTGTTTGAGAAACCCGCCGAGCGACTTGGGTCGATACGCTTTCGGCCAACTGGAGATATCGTACGAGTAGGCCTCCCCTTCAGCACCCCACGCGGCTATCGGCCAGCGCTTGCCGGACTCCAATAGACTCTGTCGGGCGTCCACGGGTCTGCGCGGGTTGGCGAGACACCGTCCGACCCACCGTGCGACCGGCACGCTGACCGCGTTGCCAATGAGCTTCCAACGAGGCGCGTCCGGACGCCGACTCTCATTCCGAGCTGCGCGGGTCCAGTTCGCGGGAAAACCCTGGAGCCGTTCGGCATCCCGGATATCGGGAAGGATGAACTTGCCATCGGGCATCCAGATGGCAGGCGGTGACGGGATTCCAACGGTCGAACCGCCCTTGAGCGTGGGTACACAGTCAACGCCCCAGCCCAACCCTCGGACTCCCTCCGTCCAATAGAATCCGTATGACGTGCCCTTCGTTTCATCGCGAAGTCGCTCCCCCGCATCGTCCGCAAAGAGAACTCGGCGGGGGTCATCGACGCGCGAGGCGAGCATTATGACCCGCTGCCGCCGCTGTGGAAGGCCGAATGCACGCGTATCCACGATACGGTATGCCCAAATGTAGCCTTTGGCGGAGAGCGTCTCCGTCAGGTAGCGCATGGCTTCACCGCGCTCGAGCCGAAGCATGAACGGGACGTTCTCGAAGAGCACCCAACGCGGCTCGGGCCGCATGCCCTCCATGAGGCGGAACATCTCGTCGACGAGGCCGGATTGGCGGCCACGGATTCCCGCCGTGCGGCCAGCTTGGCTGAGATCCTGGCAAGGGAAACCACCGGCCAGCACCTCGGAGTCTGGGACACTCCCGATGCGAAGTTTGCGGATATCGCGACTAATCGGGACGTCGAAGTGCGCACCGAGAACCGTCGATGCGGCATCGTCGAGCTCGCAGAGCAGCTCGGTCGTGTGACCCGCCGTATGAAGGCCTAGCTCGATGCCACCGATTCCAGCGAATAGTCCTGTGACGCGGAGCCGCTCCGCCCCGGCCGCGCGACCGATCTCGCGTAGCGTCAGCTGTCCACCATCGGGCATCCGAGAAACTATACGCGCGGAGGATCCGGGGAGCTAGATGGTCGGTTGGGACCGGTACATGCCCTCCCTCCGCGGGGTCTCGCGGTTCCCCGCGCGGTTCGCCGCCACCCTTCGAGAAGAGGCGCGGGCCACGCGGATTCAGAACGCAGCAGTCGCGAAACGGGCAACCGATGCGCACTCTATCGCCAAGAAACCAGCCGCGTAAACTGATCCACTACACGCTCTGCGCCGCCGTCATGCGGGTCCAGCTCCCAATCGACATCCTCGCGGCCCCGTGATCGCCGGCGAAACTTTGCGCCGAGCATGGGCCAGGTTGGTCTTGCTCGCTCAGTATCCGAAAACGAAGGCCGCTCGCACGTTCGTCTCATTTCCGACCTCGTAGAATGCACCGAGACGCTTCACGACTTGCGGAAACGGTTTCTCTTTTTCGTTGGATCTCTCGATCATCGTTGGCACGAAGACGAACAAGTAGTGAGCGTGGGAGCAGATATGGCACTTCCAAAAATCCAGCAGGTCCATATTATTCTTCAGCGTCTTCCCGCGCTCCACCTCGAGCAATATGCCCGTTTCACCGACCCGCCGAAACATATCTGGTCGAAGCGCTCGGTTTTCACAGTCTGCGAACAAGCCCTTCTTCTCGGATGCGAATCCGAGCGCTTCAGCCTCCCCCCATACCACCGCTTGCGCTTCACGACTGTGCGCCCCTGGCTGATTCGCCTTCTCGAACGCTCGAATGCAAGCCGGTGAACCCACGCGCACGAAAAGCTCATCCGCAAGGTCGCAGACTTCTCGGAATGCCGGGTCACGTATCGCGGCTGGGCTCGCGTGGCGACGGAACTCTAGACTCACTGCGGAGCACGACCCACTACGCAGTGCGCTGCGCCATCTCGCGCAGTGCATTGTCCATCTTCAGTTCGGGGACCTTCCGAATGCAGTACTTCATCGGATTCGAAGTAGTCGGAGAATAGAGGATCGCCCCCACACCGTTACAATACGATCTCAGCCCAACCAGGATGCTCCGGACACTCTCGAAGTCGCCTTGATTCTCGGTCCTGATTGCCCAGAAGCTGAAGTACGCGGGCTCCGTACGCTCGACCCATGCGCGGAAGCTCTTGATCGACACCGGTCTAGCGTACGCCGCCTTGATGTCGATGGCCGTGAGCGCAACCTCCCGGACGCGCTTGTGCAAATCACTACTCCCACGCCGGGCCTTGTTCCCGTTGCCTGGGTGCGGCGGAGTACCCAGCGCTTTGACCTCTGCGGCGGTGATCGGATCCCCTTCCGCCGGATAGCAGATATCGATGTCGATCTTGTGGAAGAGCTGGCTCTGCCGATGAACGGGGCCGGCGATCTCTTTCCCAGACGCATTCGCCACCAGCTCGAGGGCGATCTCGTTAAAATACCTTGCCTTCGACTTGTACCAGCCACTGTCCCGCTTTCCACGCGAGTACTCGGTGTCGAATCGCTCCACCGCACGGAGAAAGTCAGACTCGATTGCGGCCCATCGCCGGATACGACGTGTGCGGACCCGGTTGGCCAGAGCCTCGAAAGCGCCAAACGTATGTTGTTCCTTGGCCCCCACTCGAAGAGCATCTCATTGTTACCCGCACGATCTCAAGTCTCGCTGACCTCGAGACGAGATTGGCGTCTCGGTGGTTCGAGCACTCGATTCGAATGGTGGGGTCTGAAGCAGATGGATACGATGGTAGCCTCGAGGGCTGGGCACCTCGAAGCGGTCCCCCCAAGCCAGCAGGAGGCCGTTGATGGCGGAGCGGCGAAGCGATAGTCGCTGCGAGGGTCGCTCGCGACGCTGAATAGGCGCGCGGGTCCGACCGAAGCAGGTTCGGGGTGGCGCGAGGATGCCGGACCAAGAACACGAGACCCACCATGCAGATCTCGGGACCGACGTCCACGCTGGCAGCATCCGCCTCTCGGGGCGGCGAGAGCGAGTCCCTCACGAGGTGTTAGGCGCGGCAGCCCGTCATCGCCATCGGTACCGGACGCACGTCGGTCTCGGCCGGCGAATACGGGCTCCCGTCCTCGGTATCTCTTTGATGGCGACAGGTTCCACGGGACGGCTGTCCGTACGTGGCTCGCGAGCCCCAATGGGGCGACGGCTCTGTCGCCCCGCGACGAACGCCAGCGGTGCAGGGCTCGGACCCCAGCCCCCATCTCGTTGGTCACACAGGCAACCGAGGGCACCACGCGAGCGATGACCCAGCCCTGTCACCCACCGCGACTCCGGAGACTGCAAATGGCAACCACGAAGAACGACAACCTGACCTGGCGCCGATGCATCCCCGGCACGGCCGACCTCCATCAGTCCGCACGTCGGCACTCGCCCAGCTCGCCGACCCCCAGACGGTGGCACGAGATGACGGCTCCCCCGCCACCACCGCCCACGGAGTTCTGCCCCACCGCGAGGATGGTCAGCCACCTACGTTCGTAACGCCGACGGTGCCCGCTGCAGTTGGGAGTCGCCGGCTCGGCCTCGCGAGCATGTCCGTCCGGGTGCGAGGATCGAGCCCACCGACCTGCAGACGGTCGCGGACAGTGTGGGCCCAAACGAACACCCGTCTCCGGGAGTCGGCGTCGCGGAGATCGATGACGCCAACGCATCGACATCCGAGGAGATCGCGGAAGAGCCGTAGACCGGCAGGGCGTCCTCCATCGTGCCGTTCGGGGGCTCCGTCGGCGACCGATCGTACGAGGCACGAGCAGACGCCACAGCCGGCCGATACGCTCCCACGAGTCGAGAAGCGCCCGGATGGCCGCGCGGCAACCATTGTGCGCGCCGCGTCTCGGGCACCGGAGGCTGGTCGTCTTGCCACGATACCGACACCCCCTGGCTGACCGTCGGGTCATTCATGGGTAGGGCAGGCGCTCCCGATCGCCGGGCGGGACTAGGTGTTGCCCGAGACCACCAGCGTCCACTCGTCGGGCGGTGCGCACACATCGTTCTTGGCGCGGATCTCCACCGCAACCCACACGCCATCGTCGCTGTTGTTGGCCACGCCGCCCTCGCCCCAGCTCATGGAGACCGAGTCGAGGCCGCCCGCATTCGTGGACTGCTGCATGAAACCGCCGCAGCCGCTGTTGGCTCCCTCGGCGCCGCGAAACACATGCAGATCGAAGTCGGCCCCCGCCGGGCTGCTGAGGGTGGCGGTGAACGACAGGTCCGAGCCAAAGACCCCCGAGTCATCCTCGCTGACCTCGAATGCGACCCACGTGGGCATCACTCCGCTGACGTCGATGCTGGGAGAGCTGCTGTCGCCGCTGACTCCTCCGATGGCAGCCGCGCTCGCGCACATCTCGGCATTGGTGCACTCGCCCATCGGCCCACCGTCGCTGCTCTCCGCCCCTTCGCCCGTGGTGGTGGTGTCGTCGGGAGGCAAGCCGGTGCTGTCGCCGTCATCGGTCATCGGCTCTGGCATCGGCCCCATCGTCGTCGACCCACCATCGTCGGTGTCGACGCCAGACTCCGTCATCCCTTCGGGTACGGGGGTCGGCGGTCCAAAGGTCGTGTCCGAATCGGCCCCCACCGCACAGCCAACGACGATCGTGAGCAGCGGCCACGCCAATCCCCACCAGACCCCCCTCCCCATCGGGATCGAGCATATCACCCGCGCACGCGCTCGCGTGGGCGAGTACCGCGCGCCGATCACCAGCGGGTGGCTTCGGGCGGCGGCCGCATCGGGGCGAAGGTCTCGCCGCGCAGATCGATGAGCTGCCGATGACCCCCCACGATGCCCGCCCGTGTGTCGATGGGGGCCCGAAACAAGACGCCATCGCGGGCCAGTAGGAGATCACCGTTGGTATCCCACTCCGCCCAATCCGAGCCAGGGTAGACCTCGGCGTCACTGCCGTTGATCACCACGGCGTGGTCGACCACGTACCACGGACCGTCGACCTGCTTGATCCCCCGCAGCCGCATCTCGAGCCGGATGTCACGGCTACGTGGATGATGATGGGCA
>JAHZJA010001260.1 GCA_022601155.1 Deltaproteobacteria bacterium
CAGTAGGTAGGGTCGAGGTCGTTGCGCACGGGCCTCCCCGGCGAGGGAAGGCCCATCAGGTCGAGCCGGGCGATGTCTCATCGCCCGGCCGCCATGGATGCGACACCGGGAGTTCAGCCGATGGCGTCCATGATTTCCATCGCGAGCTCGCAATAGGGATTGAGCTCGAGGGCACGCTCCAAGGCTTCGCGTGCGTCGGGGATGTCGCCCTGCGCCCGGAGAATCGCACCGCGGTAGGCGTGCACGAGATCGAGGCTGGGATCCATCTGCTGCGCGTAGTCCAGCAGCTCGAACGCATGCTGGGCGGTGTGCTCATCTCGGCCTGCGGCCTGAAACCGGGCGTAGGCCAGCATCGCGTGGAGCTCGGCGACATCGAAACCAGCCGCGTAGGCCTGCTCGAGCAACGGCACCGCATCGGCGAACCGCTCCTCGGTCATGGCCGTCTGCGCTTCGTTGTAGCGCAACGCACTGACGACGTCGTCGTCGGCCTGGGGTTCCTCCTCCTCCTGCTCGTCGTCGTCGTCATCCCCGCCGAGATCGATCTGATCGAGATCGTCGAAGTCGAGCAGGTCGTCGTTGACCGCCGCGGGCGCGGGAGCAGAGGCGGCGGCAGCCGGGGCGGGTTGTTCGTCCTCCTCGGCCAGCTCGAGGTCCTCGGGAGAGACCTCCACGACCGACTCCTCCTCGATGGCGTCGGCCTCGAAGCTGTCTGAGTCGAGCGCGACCGGTTCGATCGACTCGATCGCGTCCATCGACGGATCGAGCTGCGGGCTGCCCGGCTCCGGAACGGCGACGAGGGCCGGGGACTGCTCGCTGTTGTCGCCGAGCAGGTCGTGCGCGACGGCCTCGACCTGGTCGTCCGCCATCAACAAGTCGTCGTCGGGAGACAGCGAGAGCAGATCGTCCTCGCTGGCTGGAGCCGCGGCGTCGACGGACTCGGGGGCCGTCGCGGCGGGAACGCCCATGTTGGCAGCCCCGATGGCGGGGGGCGGCGCCGGATCGGGCAGGTCGAGCAGCGGCGGCATGGTGGGTCCGCCGTTGGGGGCCGCGGAGGACGAGGGCGCCTCGCCATCGGGCGTGGGCATCGTGCTGCCCGTGGACACCGGCTCGGGGGCGCCTGGAGGAGGGCCCGAGGGCTCCACTGTCGTGGGGATGTCGGGCGCGAAGTCCACAATGGGATCGGTGGAGCCGGGAGCATCGAGGTCGATCCCCGCGTCGGGTGCCACCTCGATGGCCGAGCCTTCCGCAGACGACACCAACAGCGGCGGTGCATCGGGATCGAGGGTCTCTTCGACGAGCTCGATCTGATCGTCGTCGAAGGTCTCCTCGATGCTGTCGGGCTCGGCTGCGACCAGGACCTCGCGCGCTTCGGCCTTTTGAAGGATGGCAGCCACGGGGACCACCGCCGAGTCCTCGACCCCGACGAAGCCGTCTTCGTGGTCGCCCAGCAGCAGCGGTGACTGCGGCAGCTCGCCGGGCAGCGGGGTGTCTTCGTACTCGGTGATCCGCGACAGCGCCTCGAAGCCCGGGGCAAAGTCGGCGTCGGACAGCTCGTCTTCGGCGTCGGACGGGGGATCGGGCCAATCGGTGCGCGGCTGAGCGCCGTCGGCCAGCTTGATGAGGCCGGCCAGCAGCAGCCCGCACAACAAGGCACGGGGCGTGGAATCGGAGCCCTCGGTCGGCTTGCCCAGCAGCTCGCGGATCGTTCGGCTCCCGTCGAGGCATGCCACGAAGTGGCGCTCCTGGGGGAGCAGCACCAGCTCGGCCGACTCGACCGCGTCGCCCAGGACCACCGGGCACTTGGAGGCCACCGCGTCCAGGGCCTCGCCCGCGCGCTCTTCGGTGTACTGATCTTGGATGGCCTCGACGATCACCCCTTCGGCGCTGGACTTGAGCGTGATGCCAAAGTGCAGCTCGGGGGGGTCGTCCTTGAACTGATAGCGACCCTCTTCCCACGAGAAGATGTCGAACAGCTTGGCCCGCAGCTGAGCCTCGAGCCCGTAGCGGAGGTTGCCCTCCGACAGGATGCCCATCTCGACGAGCAGCTCGCCCTGCTTCTTGCCCGTGCGGCGGATGGCCTCCAGGGTCTGCTCGCACTGCTCTTGGGTGATGAGCCCTTCCTGCGCGAGGATCTGGCCCAGGCACTCCGACAGCACGTTGGAGCGCACGAACACCGGCTGACCACTCTCGAAGAACACGACCTTCTTGGTCTGTCCCGAGAGCAGGTAGAGACTGCCGTCGAGCTTGTTGCGGGCGACCTCGCGGATCAGCCGAGGAAATGGCACCCGCCGGAGGGAGCCCTTGGGAGGAAAGCCGAGTGCCGGCTCTGGGGAGACCTGGGCCGTAGCCATGGAAGAGAATGGAGGACGACTGCCGAAGGAGAAGGGTGATCAGACGGGGAGGTGCCGCTGCACCGCGCTGCGGACTCGTTCTCGCGCCTCGAAGAAGCGCTGCGTCAAATCC
Source organism: Deltaproteobacteria bacterium (assembly GCA_022601155.1). Classification (GTDB taxonomy): domain Bacteria; phylum Myxococcota_A; class Polyangia; order Nannocystales; family Nannocystaceae; genus Paraliomyxa. Next base: position 2,464 of record JAHZJA010001260.1, read on the forward strand.
GCGCGGCTGGGGAACCCCATCCTACGCGCAAGGGTGACCAGGCGGGGAGAGTTTTCCGAGAACCGGTCGGGGTCGTCCGTGCGGCGAC
>JAHZJA010001261.1 GCA_022601155.1 Deltaproteobacteria bacterium
CACGTTCATGGGACCAAGACCCAGGATCGAATCGCGGACGAGAGTCACGCTGCGTTCGCAGCGACGGCGCATCACCGATGCGATGGCACGGAGCCACTCGGCCCCCTGCGCGACCAATGCTCCGGCATACTGGGAACCATCGACACGACGTCATCAGTGCCCGCGGCGACCTCACCACTCGATGGAGCCCAGAGCCCTTGCCCCGACGACGAGGTACTGGCGGACCTGCTCCAGCGCTCGCTGTCGGCTTCGCAGCAATCGGCGGTGGAGGCCCACGTCGATCGATGTCGGACGTGCCGCCACCTGCTGATGCTGCTCGCGAGCATCGACCCCGACGCGGGCGCGGCACCGACGGAAGCACTGCCTGCGACGCTCGGGCGCTACACGCTGGGCAAGACACTGGGAGCGGGCGGGATGGGGGTGGTGGTCGCTGCCCACGACCCCGTGCTCGACCGCGAGGTTGCGATCAAGGTGCTGCGCCCCCGGTCCCCCAGCGGACCACGACGAGCGGAGCTGCTCGCTCGGGAGGCACGTGCGATGGCGAGGCTGTCGCACCCCCACGTGGTCCAGGTGTTCGATGCGGGGGTCGACGACGCACGGCTGTGGGTTGCCATGGAGCGCTGGCCGGGCACCACGCTGCGATCTGCGATGCACCAGCCACCCGCGTGGCCACAGGCGCGCGGGCGCCTGCTCGACATCGCCGCCGGAGTGGCCGCCGCCCACGCTGCGGGCGTGATTCACCGCGACCTCAAGCCCGACAATGTGTTGGTGGGCACCGATGGCCGAGTCGCGGTCGCCGATTTCGGGCTTGCGGCGGGCGGACCCTCGTCATCCCCCACGACGTTGCGCGAGACCACCCGCACCGAGGCATCACCTTCGACCGCCCTGACCGAACGGTCGCTCGGTCAGGTTGCCGGGACGCCGCTGTACATGGCCCCCGAGCAACACCGGGGCGAGCGGGTCGACGCCCGAGCCGATGTGTTCGGATTCTGCGCGATGGCCTACGAGCTGCTGTACGGCGTGCCCCCGTTCGCAGGAGCATCGGTCGAGGAGGTGTTCGCGGCCAAGCTCCGCGGCGAGCTCCAGACCCCACGATGGACCACCGGGCCACGGCGCATGCGATCGGTGCTGCGACGAGGGCTCGCGGCGGACCCTGCCGCGCGGTGGCCCACGATGGATGCAGTGCACCGCGCGCTACGAGGCTCGTCCTCCCCAAGGCGCTGGGTCGTTGGTGGGCTGCTCGGTGTCGGTCTCGTCGGGGTGATGGGAGCCGCGAGGAACCACGCAGCGCCGACCGCCGCCTGCCTCGAAGCGACCGCACTCGAAGACGGTTGGGCCGCGGCTCGTGGTGCGCTCGTGGGTCCGAACCGCGGGAGCGACCAGCTTGGCCCCGATCGCCAGCGGGTCGTCCGGTCGATGGAGCACTACGTCGCGGACTGGACGGCGACGTGGCGCGAATCGTGTGCCGCAACCAACGACCCTGCAATCGATCGCATGGAGTGCCTCGATCCGGGCCGCGCCGCTCTCGAGAGCCTGTGGGAGGCAATGCAGGAGCAGCCACCGCCCTCGCTGCAAGAGGTCGAGCTCGCCGTTCGCCACTTGCCCGCGCTGGAACCCTGCCGGGACTGGACGCATCCCGCCGGATCCGAGGGCACTGCGTCGCGTTCGGCTCGGATCGAAGCCCGCGCTCGCCTGGCGCAAGCCATCACGCTGATGCATCTGGGCCGCTACCCCGCGAGCCAACAGCGGCTCGGCGAGCCAGCGACCACCGATGACCTCGCGCTGAACGTCGACTTCGTACTGCAGCGCGCACGCCTGGAGTACACGGCGGGTCGCTACGAGGACGCCCAGGAACCGGGGCGGCGAGCCCACGAAGATGCGATCGCTGCGGGTCTGGACCGGCGCGCAGCCGAGGCGGCGACGCTGCTGGCCCGGATCGCCGTAGGCGCGGGCCAACCCGACCAGGGTCTGAAGTGGCTGCGACACGCCGAGGCCGCAGCGGCTCGCGTGCCCCGACGGGGTCGGCTGGCATGGGAGCTTCCCGCAGCAGCGACGATGGTGCACCAGGGACTGGGTGACCTCGACGCTGCGCTCGCGCACGGGCGCAAGGCGCTGGCGCAGCACGAGCTCGATGCGGGACGCCACGCCTGGGTGCTCGCGGGCCCGCTCAACGATCTCGCCAACATCCATGTCTTGCGGCGCGAGCTCGATGAGGCGCGGGCCCTCGTCGACCGCGGACTCGAGCTCTGCGAGCGATCCTTCGGATCCGACCATCCGCAATCCGGGGTCCTGCACACGACACTCGCCACGATAGAGATTCGGTCGGGCAACCTCGACGCCGCGGCCACCCAGCTGCGTGCAGCCGATCGCGCCTGGTCGGGCAATGCCGCTCACCAGAGCAGTCGGATCCTGGTCAAGCTCAACCTCGGCACGCTGGAACTCGCGCGTGAGCGCTGGGAGGAAGGCCGGGCCGCCCTCACCGAAGTCCTCGAGCCACTCGAACAGACCCACGGGGAGACCAGCCAGGGCTACATTGCCGCCCTCACCAACGTTGGCATCGCCGAGCTCGAGCTGGGTCGTCTCGCGGACGCGCGTCGTCGGTTCGAGCGCTCGCTGGCGTTGCGAGAGCAGCTGAGCACGGAGCCAAGCACGGGGGTCGCGGAGATGATCACCGACCTGGGTCTGGTCGACCTCGCCGAAGACCAGCCCACCCGAGCCCAAGCGCGCTTCCTCGACGCGATCGCGCGCTACGAGGCAGCCGCCGGCCCAGACCACGGCTCGATCTCGTATCCCCTGATCGGACTGGCCGATGCCCGGCTCGCACAGGGTGATCCCGAGGCTGCGGTGGCTCCGCTGAGGCGTGCACTGGCGCTGCGCGAGGCGGGAGGATTCTCGCCCAACGACATCGCCGAGGTCCGCACCAAGCTCGCGGCCGCCGAGACCACCGGTGCCGCGACGCCGTAGGGCAACCGACTCTCGACGACAGCCCCCAGTCGCGCCACCATGGGTGGGATGGCAGCGGAACACGCCGCCGGCCGGGCCTTCGCCGAGGCTGCAGGTACGCCCGCCGATGCCCCATGGGTCGCCGACGTCGATGCGCAGGTCCATCGTCTCGACCAGGCGGCACGCATGCGATGGCCACGAGTCCAGCTGGACGTCGCAGCCTTCGCCGCGCACCTGGGTGCTCGCGTGGGGCAGCCGACCGATGTCCTCGCCGCACTCGGCACGCTGCACCCGACCGATCTGTTCCTGGCCTGCGCCTGCGCCCAACAAGACCCCGCTGCACTTCGGGCCTTCGATCGAGAGTATCTACAGAGCCTGGGCCGGATGCTCGCCCGACTCAACCCTCCTCGGGTCATCGTCGAGGACGTGGCGCAGCACCTTCGAGATCGCCTGCTGTTGGCCACCGCCGACCGCCCCCCTGGCATCTCGAAATACGGCGGGCGGGGCAAGCTCGCAGGTTTCATCAAGGTGGTGGCGATGCGCGAAGCGATGGCTCGGCTCCAGCGCCGCGCCCCCACGGACGAGCCCGAGGAGGTGGCCAAGCTCGCAGCTCCCGGCCACGACCCGGAGTTCGACCTCATGCGCTAGCGCTACGGCGACGCGTTCCGGGCCTCGTTCACCGAGGCGGTCCAAGGGCTGCAGGACCGCGAACGCACGCTGCTGCGTGGTCATCTCGTAGAACGGCTGAGCCTCGAGCAGCTCGGGGCACTGCACGATGTACACCGTGCCACGGCCGCACGGTGGTTGGCGGCCGTGCGTCAGCGACTCTACGAGAGCACCCGCGACGCCCTGACCCGCCGCCTCGACATCGAGCCTGACGAGTACGAGAGCATCCTGCGGATCATCGGCAGCCAACTCCAGGTGACCGTCGGCGGCAAGCTTCGCTGAACAACACGTCGGCTACGGGCGATCGGCCCCGATGGCATCGGGCGCGCCCGCCTCGGTCGGCCGAGGATCCCCGTCGTAGTCGTCCGGGGGATCGCCCGCCTGCCAGACCCCGGCTGCGCCCAGCAGCCGTGCTCCGGCCACGGTGAGGTGCAGATCCATGGGGTTGATCTGCCCGGCTACGAACAACAGCTCGGTATCTTCGGGAAGCACCACGTTGCCGTCTCCGGTCAGCGCCGTCCGGCTGGCGCTATGGGTGGCGGTGAGCCCGGGGCAGACGATCTCGTCGTTGGTCCCGGTATTGGTGATGATGCTGTTGCGTGCGATCACCTGCGCCCCGGGCTCACACACGATGGCGTCGCCGTAGCGATCGACCACCGAGGTGTACAGCAGCTCCACCGTGCCCCCCAACACGTGCATCGGGGTCTGGATGCTGCTTTGGGGGGTCCAGACGAACGAGTTGCGCAGCCACAGCTCTCCGGAGTTGACGACGATCTCGGTGTCGTCGTTGTCCCCCACGTCACAGTGGTCGACGATCATGTGCCCACCGTCGACCACCAGACCGCCCCCGTTGCGATTGCCAGTGAGATCGAGCCCCTCGAGGATCACCACGCCACCAGACGCCGCGACAAAGGTCTGGTCCCCGCCCGTCCCGATCACGCCGGGGTGCTCCCCGGGCCAGGGCATGAACGCAATGGTGCGACCGCGATCGACGACCGTCCCGCCGTACACCGCGGTGATGCCCTCGTGGATGAGGATGGTCGCCCCTACCCCCGCGGGCACGGTCGCCGCCGCCTGCGGGACCGTGCAGAACACGGGCCCCCTATCGGAGCACGCCGCATCGTACAGATCGACCTCGACGACCATCGCGTCCAGGCAAGCACCCGTGGTGAAGTCGCACGCCGCGTCACCACACTCGGCGTGACCCGAGCACCCGGTGCACACCCCCGCGGGGTCGTCACACACGGGCGTCGTCCCCCCGCACAGCGCGTCGGCAGCAGCGCGGCACTCCACGCACGTAACCCCTGCACACACGGGCGCGCCCGGATCCCGCGCACTGCAGGCGTCGGCGGAGGCCTGGTCGCACGAGACGCACACGCCCTGCACACAAAACGGGAGGCTCGGATCGGAGCACTCCGCGTCCTCGCGACATCCCCCGGGGCCTTCCCCCGTCGATCCCGAGTCGGCACTCGGATCGACGCCGGTCGAGTCGACACCGCCCGATGAAGGCGTCGCCTGTGACGATGCGCCGGGCTCGTCTCCGGTCGACCCCATCAGCCCGCCCGACGCTTCGTCGCCGCACCCACTCGCCAACGCCACTGCGCTCGCCCCCACCAAGACCTTTGCCCAAAGACCCCTGACCTCGAGACCGTGCATCGTCATGTTCACTCCCCAGAGGGCCGCGGTCGCCGGGCGTCGCACACATCGACACGAAAAAATTCAGGCGCTCGGCGACGGTACGGCCTCGCTCCCATAGATGTGAGAATTTTCATGAGTTCTCGATGCGACGGGAGCTCGGGTGCGCCCTCCGGACGGTGGAGAGCCCACGCGATGCCGATCCCACCGACCTTCGTAGTCCGATCCCTGGCCACCATCCTGGGCACCGCGATGCCTGGCGCCCTGCTGACGGTGTCCGCCTGCAGCGAGTCCGACGCCACACCCACCGACTCTCGAGGCACGGGTACCGATGGCGAGAGCGACGGCAGCCCCACGGGCGATGCCACCCGCGGCACTGCGACCGGAGGTCCCGAGGACGGCTCGGACTCGACTGCGTCCGATGGTACCGACGGACCTCGGGGCGACGCCCCCGTGGTCGAGGTCGTCTTCCCCTCCCCCGGGAACGCTCTCCGTTCACCGCGAGGTCACCATCCGTGGGACGGCCAGCGACGACGATGCCATCGCGTCGGTCGACGTCGATGGTGTGATGGCCACCAGCAACGACGACTTCGCCACGTGGCAGGCCGTCGTGCCGCTGTCAGCCGAGACCACCTCGGTCCTCGCGACCGCAGTGGACACCGAGGGCCGCGAGACTTCCATCGAACTGCCCCTGCACCACCGCCCGCTGGCCCATGGGGCCTCGGACTTGGTGTGGGACGAAGGCGAGGCCTTCATCCTCGACCAGACCGGCGATGCCCTGCTGTCTGTCGACATCGACACCGGCGTACTGCACACCGTGAGCGACGACGCATCGCCGGCGGATGACCCCCTGCGAGACCCCGTCGCAGCCGCGTTCATCAACGACTCGAACGACCTGTTGGTGGTGGATGCCCAGACCCTGCAGCGCGTCGACAAGACGACCGGAGCTCGAGTGACGGTGGCCAGCAGCAACGGTGCGACGGGCTGGTCCGCGCCCGTTGGGCTCGCGGTGGAGACCAGCTTCAACCGAGCGCTCGTCGTCGACGAGGCGACGGGCAACGTCATCGCGGTCGATCTCGACGATGGCGGCACTTCGGTGCTCAGCACTAACGCCGACGGTGCTTTCCTGGGCTCGGTGGGCGCCATCGCCCAGCGGCCCATCGGGTGGACGCTGTACGTGGTCAACGACGACAACGACGACGGACGCGTGGTCGAGATCGACACCGTCGACGGTAGCCGCACCGTGATCAACCTCGAGCACGCACTGTCCTCTGCCCCCTACCCCGACACGATTGGAGCGGCCACGGTCGACATGTTCTCCGATCGTCTGTTCGTGGGCGGCCTGGCCCAGCTCCACATCGTCGACCTCGATACGGGTGCCGTCGACACCGAGCAGTTTCCGCTGGGCGATCTGCTCCCCTACCCCCTGCTGGTGACCGGGCTGTCGTGGAGCACCGACGAGCAGCATCTACTCGGCGTGGGCTCCGAGGGCACGGTGTTCACCGCTCGGGAGGAGGACGGCTGGGAGCGCCAGCGCATCAGTGGCGCCCATCATCCCGACGTCGATCCGCCTCTGGGCTACACCGGCTCGTTCGGCTACTACGACGGCGCTCTGCTCCGACCAATCTGCGACGTCGACTGGACCGGGTTCGTCGAGATCGACCTCACCACGGGAGAGCGCGCCCATCTCCCCGACTGGCCCGACCACTGCGGCACCATCTCGTCGTGCGGCGAAGTGCTGTGCTCGACCTCCCCCGAAGGGCTGCTCGCAGTCGACCCCGTCACGGGCTCATCGAGTGCCATCACCACCCTGCAGACCGTGCCCGGCTGGCACAACGGCCTCGCCTACGATCCCGCTCGCGACGCGCTGATGCTCGCCGACGTTCCCACCCTGATCGAACGGCTGGACCTGGCGACTG
>JAHZJA010001262.1 GCA_022601155.1 Deltaproteobacteria bacterium
GCAACACTGACCTTGCTGAAGAAGTCATCGGTGCCCTGGGGATCGGGCCCGAACGTGGGGGCCTGATCGGACATCGGACCTTCGGGCTGCAGCGGCAGCAGCAGCTGGTACCCGATGCCCAGGGCAGCCAGGCGCAGCGGCAGGGGAAGACCGACGAAGGCCCCCACCCCGCTGCCCCGCCGACGTCGCTCCGGCCCCATCAACGCCAGGTCGAGGATCCCGCTGACCCCTCGCAGGTAGCCGAGGTTGGCGGGATTGGTGACCGTCGACGCTCCGTCGCCTTCCCCCGCCACGACCGTGTACACGCGGTCGGCGTCCCGAACGATGGGACGGGCTTCGCCCTCACGAGGGTTGGCGGCGGCTGGCCGCGCGGCGGCCCCCACTGCCACCATCCCCAGCAGCATGGCTACGCGGCGCACCAGCGTTCCGCTCATCCCTTTACCCATACCACGGTCACCGCGTCGCCTCCTTCCGGCGTCAGGCCGGGGCGATGGGTCTTGACGTGGTGCAGCCGTGGCAAGTGCTCGCGCAGCACCTTTCGAAGCGCCCCCGAGCCGTGGCCATGACGAAGGATGACCACGTCTTGATCATCACCAATCGCCCGATCGAGGAACACTTCGAGCAATGCCATCGCGTCCTCGGCCCGCTCCCCACGGAGGTCGAACACGTTGTCGTACCGCGCCTCCACGGGCCGGGCGTCGGCACCGAAGTGGCGGCCTGCCTTCGAAGGAGGCGATACCGGCCTCGCGCGAGGCGCAGGGCGCGGCGCTCGGTCTCGCGATCGCAGCGCCTGTCGATCCACGGTGGTTCGCGCCAGCGGCAGCTGGACGGTGACCTTGTTGCCCTTGACCGACACGACCTCGCCCTCGGAGCCCAGGCTCTCCACGAACACGCGATCGCCCGCCTGCAGCTCCCTCGGAACATCCCCGGCGGCCGGTTTGTCGGGCACGCGGCCGCGAGCCACCGCAGTCCGAGCCTGCTTGGCGAATGCGCGCGCCTCCGCCTCGGTCGGGGCCAGTGCGCCCTCGGGCGCGGCTTCCAGCTGCGACTTGCGCAGCTGCTTGCGGCGACGCCGGATCTCGTCCTCCAGCGCACGAAGCTCATCGGTGGCCGCCTTGTGGGCCTTGGCTCGCTGGATCTCCGCTTGCTCCTCTTCACGCCGCTCACGGGCTGCAACCCGAGCCTCGCGCGCGGCCAACGTCTTGCGCTCGGCCTCCAGACCCTCCCGCTGCTCCTGCATCGCGACCCGCTCGGCCTCCAATGCCTGCAGCAGTACGTCCACTTGGAGCCGCTCGTCGCTCAGCATCGACTCGGCCTCGGTGAGCACCTGCTCGTCCACGCCCAGCCGGCGCGCCACCGCGATGGCCGACGAGCTACCCGGGACACCCAGCCGCAGCTCGAAGGTGGGCCGCAGTCGGGCGAGGTCGAACCCCACCGCCGCATTGGTGAACTTGCCCGCGGGGCCGTGGGTGGCCAGCAGCTTGAGCCGCTCGTAGTGCGTGGTCACCACGACCGTCGCCCCCAGCCCACACAGCCGACACACAATCGCCTCGGCCAAGGCCGCGCCTTGCTCGGGGTCGGTCCCCACCGCGACCTCGTCGAGCAACACCAGCGTGCCCGCCGGGTCCTCCTGGGCGTGCGACAGCGCCTCGATGACATGCCCGATGTGCGCGCTGAAGGTACTGAGGTTGGCCGCGATCGACTGGTCGTCACCCACGTCGGTGATCACCGAGCGGTACAGCGGCACCACGGCCGGGGCCGACGTGGGCAGGCGCAGGCCCGCCCGCGCCATCAGCACGCACATGCCCAGGGTCTTGAGCGCGACCGTCTTGCCGCCCGCGTTGGGACCACTGATCACCAGGCCGCCGCCCCGCGGTACGCACAGATCGTTGGGCACCACCTCGGTGCCGGCCAGCACCATCAAGGGATGACGCGCCGTGAGCACCTCCAGCGACGCCTGCGATGACGCGGGGTCGACGACGGTCGGGCGTACTGCGGTGATCGACTCGGCGAGGCGCAGGCGGGCCCGTATGCGATCGAGCCGAGCCACCGAGACCAGTCCCTCCTGCAGGGCTTCGGCCACCTCGCCCACCCGTGCGCTCAGCTCGGCGAGCACGCGTCGTTCCTCTGCCCGCGCGGCCATCTGCGACTCGCGAAACCGGTTGTTGTCGTCGATGAGCGCCGAGGGCTCCACGAACAGGGTGCGCCCCGTCGTGCTCGCACCATGGATGATCCCCGAGACTGTGCCCGGCGCTCCGGCCCGCGAGAAACCACTCGATCGCACGGGCAAGACCACCCGGCCCTCGCGCTCGGTCCAGTAGGTATCGGCGAGGGCATCGGCCACCTTTTGGCCCTTCATCATCCGCTCGGCGCCGCGGATGAGCTGCTGCCGCGCGCGACGAACCTGCTGACGGGCGCGGGCCAGAGCGGGGCTCGCCGCATCGGCGACCATCGGCTCGCCCTGGGGTCCGCCCAGGGTGATGGCCCGGAGCAGATCCGCGGCCAAGGATGCCTGCGGCACGAGGCCAGGCACCGCGGCCAAGAACGTGACGTGGCTGGCTCGTGTCTCGTCGCTGGCGATCTCCAGCAGGGCCGGATCGGGGGGCTCGCGCAGCGGCGCCAGCCGGGTCAACGCATCGGCGAGATCACCCGCGGCCAGCAGCTCGCCGGGCTCGAGGGTCACACCCCGGGACGCCTCGGTCAGGATCGAGCCCAGCGGAACCACACGATCGAGCTGGGCCCCCACGTTGAGCTCGGTGCGCCACTGCAGCGCGGCCTCGAGACCGTCCTGCTCGGCCAAGCGCCGCTCCACCGCCACCGGGTCCCGCAGCAGTCCCCACCCGTCGTCACCCTCGAACGGACGCGCGCCGCCCTCCCGAACCAACGGGCTTGCAACGAGGGCGTCGAGGCGATCGCACAACCCCTGCCACTCCAGATGTTGAAGGCACGAGCGCATGGCAGCCCCCTGGGGTGTACCGCAACCGACGGTCGTCGGCAGCCCGAGCCGTGACGGGGCCCACCGTCGTCACATCCGATCGTACCCCGACGTGGTCCGCCACGGGGCCGTGAGGGCTTCCCAATCCCAGGTTTGGACGCGCTACCCCCTGGAAAGCCCCGTACACAGGGGCGTACCATTTCGCCCACGCCCCTTCTGGCCTGGGGCCGTCGCATGGAGGCCCTGTTGTCCGCGCCAAACCGTCGTCCTCGCTCGCCGCTCTTCGCCGTTGCGCTGTCGTGCTTGCTGCCTGCCCTCGTGCTGGCCCTGACCCTCGTCCCGGCCGTCGCCTGGGCTTCGGGTGATGGAGCAAGCGGACCGCACCACGCACCACCCGTGTGGACCACCGTGTTCTTCGTGGTGATGCTGCTGTCGATCGCAATCTTGCCGCTCACGCCGCTCGAGCACTGGTGGCACAGCAACCGCAACAAGCTGCTGGTCGGGCTGGGGCTGGCCATCTACCCGCTGCTCCACGTCACCGTCATCGAGCCCAACACCGCGGCGCTGCTGGAGACGGTGCACGAGTACTTCTCGTTCATCGTGCTGCTGGGCACGCTGTTCTACGTCAGCGGCGGCATCTATCTGTCCGGCGACCTCAAGGCGACCCCGACGACCAACCTCGCGTTCTTGGCCTTTGGCACCCTCATCGCCTCGGTGGTGGGGACGACGGGCGCGTCGATGCTCCTCATCCGGCCCGTGCTGCGCACCAACCACGAGCGCAAGCACAAGGTCCACGTCGTCATCTTCTTCATCTTCTTGGTCTCCAACATCGGCGGCTCGCTGCTGCCCATCGGCGACCCCCCGCTGTTCCTCGGCTATCTGCGCGGGGTGCCGTTCTTGTGGACGGTGGGACTGTGGCGCGAGATGGCGTTGGTGGCCGGCATCCTGCTCACCGTGTTCTTCCTCGTCGACCGGCACTACTACGCCAAGGAATCGCACGCCGACCGAGCCGAGGACGCGGCCACCGTGGAGCCACTGCGCGTCGAGGGCCAGATCAACATGCTGTGGCTGCTCGGCATCGTGCTGTGCGTAGCCCTCATCCCGCCCAAGTTCGGGATCCTGCGAGAGGTGGCGATGATCGGCTGTTGTGTCGGCTCGGCCATCACCTCGCCCAAGGGCACCCGGGAGAAGAACCAGTTCACGTGGTTCCCCATCCTCGAGGTGGCCGCGCTGTTCATCGGGATCTTCCTGACGATGATCCCAGCCCTCGAGATCCTCAAGGCACAGGGCGGCTCGCTGGGGGTCAACAGCCCCGCGGAGTTCTTCTGGTTCACTGGGGTGCTGTCGAGCTTCCTCGACAACGCGCCGACCTACCTGGTGTTCTTCAGCACGGCGCAGGGCATGGTCGAGTCGGGTGCTCTGGCGTTCCCGGCCGATCAGATGGTGCACATGACCACGGGCGCAACCGAGGTCCCCACCATCATCTTGCAGGCCATCTCGGTCGGTGCGGTGTTCATGGGCGCCAACACCTACATCGGCAACGGACCCAACTTCATGGTCAAGGCCATCGCCGAGGAGCAGAAGGTCGAGATGCCCGGCTTCTTCGGCTACATGAAGTGGTCGGGGCTGCTGCTGATCCCGTGCTTCGGGTTGGTGACGGTGCTGTTCTTCCTGTGACGTGAGACCACGACAGGCGGCCGCGCCCGGCTCTACGATGCCGACGACCCACGTCGGCATCGTCCACACCAGCGGGTACCAACGACGAACGCCGACAAGTTCGACGCCGTCGGACGGCGCCCTGCACCGAGCACGGCGAGCCGTCCCCCCGGGCGGGCCAACCGACGAGACCTGTCGCAATGGCCCAGCCGCAGGGCCCCCGCCCCACCGCCATCGTTGGTCGGACCCTCGCGGGCGTGCCCCTACTCGATCTCTCTGTCGATGTAGAGCCCCGCGGCCGCGTTGACCCCGTTTTTGTCCGCCGCGCCCGATCGCTCGTAGGTCGAGAACACGCCGTCGTCGTCGAGATCGGCGAATGCCTGCGCCGTGAACTGGCACTCACCAAATCCCGTCGGAGCGTTCTTCCAACGGAACTCGTAGTGGAAGTAGTGCGCCTGTTCCTGCATGAAGTTGAGACCGTTGAACACCGGGTTATCGGTCCACAGTGACATGTCGTAGTACCCCGGCTCGGTCTGCGGGCCCATGGCGGGGACGCAGCGACCGCCCGGACCCTTGGCGCACTCGACCGACAGCGGCGGTACGACGCCCGAGCTGCCCTCGGGCTTCCCGTCGCTGGGGCACCGATGCGGAGCATACCCGGACAACGTGCCACCCCCCCCGATGGCAGCCACGGCCCCCCGCTCGACGTGCTCTTCGTTGAAGTAGGCCGAGGCGGCGTCGAACATCTTCGCGATATTGACCCGCGCCTCGGAGGTCTTGGAGCGCGACGTGTACTTACCGAAGGCCTCCTTGGCCCCGTCGAGCAGCGGGGCCACCGGGAACGAGGCCTTGACCCGTAGCACCTTGCCGTCGGTCTCGAACGTGACCGACTCCATCGCCTTGCGGGCCTGTTCGATCTCGACCATCCCCTTGAACGCCGCGAGCTGTTGTTCGGCCTCTTCCTTGAGCGCGGTAGGGCGGCTTTCATCGTTGAAGTCGCCGGCCAGCTCGATCTCGAAGTCGTCGCCCATCTGCAGGCTCCCGGCCGCCCGCACCAAGCCCTTGGCCGGGCTGCTGTCCAGGAACGGGGTCATCACGGGCGGGATCTCCGACGCGAACCAGATGTGCTTGCTCGTGTTGGTCAGTGCGATTGCGTCCTTGAGGCTGTTGTCGACGGCCCCCTTGCCTTCGCCCTTGATCCGCCCCTGAACCGCCGAGCTCCAGCCCTTGGTGCTGCTCACCACGGTGTCGTCATCGAGCGCCCAGCCGACGAACTCGCCGCCGCCGAGCTCGAACTTGGGCTTGCCACCCTCTTCGGAGATCGACAGCTCACCGAGATCGCCGCCCATCTCCTTGCCCAGCTTGGCCAAGCACTCGAGCGATTCCTTCTTGCCCAGGTTCTTCCAGTTGATCGCCACCATCACGCCCTGGCTCAGAGCGTCGACGCCGATGACGTAGGCCCCCATCTCGTTGACATCGACGCCGCACTCGTCCTTCAGCTTCGCGATGGGGTCCTCAGCGGGATCGATCTGCTTGGCCAACTCCACCGTCTTCGAATAGAACGTCGACTTGACCATGGCTTGGCCGTCGATGCTGACGACGGCGGTCGCGCCGTCGGGCACGAAGCCCTCGAGCTTGCGACGGTCACGCTTGCAGCCGGGCCGCACCAGCAGGGCGAGGGGACGCGCGAGGATCAGGGTATTGGGGCGAGGCGTGGCCACGCCGGGAACCTACCCTTGTATCGGCCCGAATCGAAGCACTCATCCCACCACAACCCGCGGTACGGGTGACGTCGAGCGCGAGTCGTCCCCTCGGGCCTGCGACGACATCGAACCAAAGAGCGACGCCCAACCGACTCCTGCGGCCCGTGGTCGGCCGTAGATGTGGCTGGGGCACGGATCCTCGATGCCCGTGGCGCCGCGTCGAGCCCGGACGACGACGGGTGGCCTGCACCCGACGGCGCCACAACGGGCTCCGCGGTGGCGAGGCTGGAGGGCCCGGCGGCCGTCAGCCCTGCGATGGCCCGACGAGGGTCGTTGCGGTCTTCTTCCCGCGCTCGAAGGTCGCTTCCTCATAGACGGAGCCGTCCTCGAGCCAGTTCTTGTACGCACCGTCGAGCCGCCCCGCGACGTAGCTGGCCTCGAGCCGCTTTTGGCCATCGGCGTACCACCGCAGATGGGGCCCCTCGGGTCGACCATTGACATGGTTCTTCACGAAGCCCAGTCGACCATCCGGAAACCACCGCTTGAGCGCCCCTTGAGGTCTTCCATCGACGTACTCGCCCACCGCCCAGGCGGCACCATTGTCGTAGAACGTACGAAACTCTCCGTGGAGCTTGCCGTCGCGGAAGCTGTAGTCGTGGGCGATGGCGCCGTTCTTCCACCACTTTTGGTAGTGGCCCACGAGGTTGCCATGCTCGTAGGTCGCCGTTTCCCACGGCTGTCCGCTCGCGTACCAGCGCGCGTAGGAACCTTCCAGCTTGCCGTCGACCCAGGTGGCGTCGAGGGCCAGCTGCCCGTTCTTCCACCACTTGCGGCGCGAGCCATGCAGCTCGCCGGCCCGAGCATGGCGGGACTCCCAGCGTGTCCCGTCGGCGTAGAACACCTCGGTGGTGCCGTGCTCCCGTCCCTGGCGATAGTGCGTGCGCGAGCGAACGGCACCGTTGGCGTGGTACTCGATGACCAAGCCTTCGGGGGGGTGCTCGATCTCCTTCGTCGACGTGGTTCGCGACTTGATCCTTCCGTTGGAGTACCACTGGGTCACGACGGCTTCCGCCCCGCTCCCGCTCGCCTCCTGCTGTAGGTCACCGGTCGGGAACCAACGTCGCGTCGTCCCTACTCGCTCACCATTTTCGTAGCGCGACTGTGCCCGCTTGGCGCCACTTTCGAAGTACTCGACGCGTGTGCCGTGGGGTCGACCCCCCTGGTACTCCATCTCGATCTCGAGTGCGCCGCTGGGGTAGTAGCGTCGATGCGGGCCCGACAGCTGACCGTCGTCGAACGTCATCTCCCGAACGACCGTCTCGGTGTCGGTCGCGTACTCCCGCGCGAGCCCGTGGAGTACGTTGCCGCGAAACTCCGCCTCCGCAATCTTCCGCACGGCGCCGGGCGAGCGGGCATCGGGGCCGACGAACGCCGCTCGGCCGTCGAGCTTCCCGTCCTTGAAGGTTGCCTCCGCCACCTCCACCGTGGGGCTCAGCTGTCGCGCCACCGACAGCGAGAACTGGTCACCACGACGCTCGAGCTCCGCACTGAGATGGCTGGAGCGCAGATCGGCCAGCAGCACCGCGCGGCCCGACAGCACCCCGTCTTCGACGGGAATCTCCAAGATGAGCCCCCGGGTGTCGGGCTGGCGCGACCCCGCGAGGGGGGTGCCCGCCAACACCGACTGGGCCACGACCCCAATCTCCTCGTCTCGGGCCACGAGCGTTCCCGAGTACGGCGTGCCACTGGCCGAGAGCACGCGGCCCCCCTCCATGATGCGCACGGTCGCGAAGTTCGACTCGAACGAATGGGCACGCGTGTGAAGGTGGCAGGCCACGGGCGCTGCGATGAGAGCCGTCGCCACCAGGATCCGCATCACCCGTTGCATGGCGTACGAGATCATCGCACCTACGCCGCGTTCGCAAGCTCAATCCGCACCCGGCCCGGCGGACGAAGACACGAGCGCGATGCCTCGGGGTAGGTGGCGGGAATCACCGCGGGTTTCAACCCAAGACGACCTGGAAAGCCGTCCCCCGGCGCCTGGAGACAATGCGACCGGTCGAGTTCGCGGCGACGCACACATCCGACGCGGTGCTCGATTCCCACACCAACCTCCGAGGCCAATCCCATCGCACGGGTCTGGCCCCGGTGAGGCCAGTGCACCCGTCGATTGCCCACGTGTCCAAAGACGGTACGGCCGGTGATCGTCATGAACGCTCGGATCGAGCCCTGCACGTTCGACGCCATCGCCGGCGAAGAGGGAGACTCGAGAGCTCCGCGCGCGCCGGGGGAGCCGACACCGTCCTGCGCCTCGTTCTCATACGGCCGGGCAACACCACGCCAAGCGGGGCCACGGCGCGATCTGGCCGAGCCCCGGCCCGCGTGTCCGTGCACCGGCGGTGACCGCTCGGCACTCCCCGACAGCCAGCCGCCGCTACGCCGCCGGGGATCCATGCTGCGACTACGGGCGGTCAGCCTCCCGGGCGCTCGGATCCGTGGCACCATGTCGGCCGACGCACCATGAGGACTCGAACTTGCAGCTGTACGCCGCGGTAGTGCCAGCCCTGATGCTCTGCCTGTCGTGCGCCGGGATCGCTCCCACGCCTCCGCAGAGCGCTATGCCGGCGAACGAGCCACCGCCGCCTCAGCCCGCGAGCGAGCGACCGGCGCCGCAGGAGCCGCCATCGAGCGAGCCTGTCGCTGTGCCCTCGCCGGCACAGCCCGAGGTCGCGTCGTCGTTTCAGTTCCCCATCGAGGGCTTCGCCGCCGGCTCCACGCACGGGCGGCGGTACCTCAAACCCGCCAATCATCTCGGGGACGACAGCACGCACGAGCACCTCACACGCGTCGTCTCGATCGGCAACGGCATCGTTCGGCACGTCAAGCGCGGGGGGCTGCAGGGCTACGGATCGGTCGTCGCCGTCGAGCACCAGCTGCCCGATGGCGAGCTCGTCGTTTCGATCTACGGCCACCTGTGCAGCCACGAGGGCCATCAGATTTCCGTCGACGTCGGTGACGTCATCACCAAGGGCACCCTGCTCGGATACATCGGCGACGACGACGAGAACGGCCACGGCCCGGAGCACCTCCATCTCGGGATCCGGCGCGGTGCGTACGACGGCGCGCTTTGTGGCTACACCGGGCCGCGCCGCTGCACGCCCTCACGATTTTACGATCCCAGCGGGTTCATCGATGCCCGCCTGACGGAGCCCTAGCCACCGCAGCATCGACCCTGCCACCCCGCGGCAGCCAGCCTCCCTTTGCTCCGCGGGCGGTGGTCAGCTCGGCGCGCCGATCAGGGGGACTGCTGCCCAAGATGACGTGCGAGGAACGCCAGCAGTTGCTCCGGATGGTGGTTGAAGTATCCATAGCCCTCGAAGCGCTTCCCCGTCCCGAATGGAATCGGCTCGTTGGGCCCCACCCAGATCATCTCCTTGGGTGTGGGGCATCGGTCATGGATGACCTGGACGTCGTTGAGCCCCGTGCCCTCGTCAAAGGTGTACACGTCGTCTCGGACCTGTTGGAACAACATTGGGACGCGGACGTGCCCGATGCTGCGGAGCGCGTCGGCAAACCCGAACCCGAAGCGGCCACGCTGGGCCTCCTGGACCGCGTCCGCCAGATCGATCCCCACCTTGTCGCGGGTCAGGCGTGACATCATGTTGTAGGACAACGTCGGCTGGACGGCGACGAAGCACTTGACCCGTCCAGACTCGAATGACCGCGGCGCCGAGCGCCAGGCAGACAGCGCTGCATTCGCCCCCATGCAGTGAGTCACGAGCGCCAGGGCATGGTCACCGAACTCCGGATGGTGGTCGAGGTAGTCGAGCACGCCGACCAGGTCCATCCACTCCGTGCTCCCCGCCGCGACGGGGACCTGTCGTCCTTTGGCGGTTTTGCCCAGACCGCCGTCGCTGTCACCCTGCCCCCGCTGGTCGTACGTCAGCACCGAGATGCCAGCATCGTGCAGGTGCTTGACCATGGGGAGGAACTCGACCGGGACGCCGTCCATCCCCTCCACTGAGCCGTAGCGGTTGCACAGCAGCGGATGGTTGACGATGGCCAGCCCTGTCGAGTTGGCCGCGGGAATCTCCCAGGCACTGAGTCGAACGCCATCGACGGAGGACATCTCGACCGGTCGATACGGCATACCGTAGTCGGACGGAGTCTTGGGCAGAGGCTGCCGCTTGGGTGCCGTCCGCTGATTGACGACCAGCCGGGTGAGAACCTTCGAAGCGAAGGGGAAGTATGACATCGGGCCTCGCGGCCGCCGGGTCAGGTTGACGGTGCCCTCTGCTGTTGTGTCGCGACTCATCGTGCACTCTCGCTCGTGGTATGCCGGTCTGAGTCTTGGCACCCAGACGGGCTGCGATCAGTGCCGTGGGTATGCCCCCTCCCCTGCCGTACGCACAGATCGATTCCTCGCGGTTCCTTGCTCGATCCTGCGTGAGCCATCGACCGTGCCGCTCGTGCACGTCCTGTCCCGCTCCACCCGCGTCGGCTATTGTCGTGACCACGACGGGGATCGGTGGACTCGACTCACGACACACTGGCCGCAGCCATCGAGACGGCAGCTCCTCGAGCCGGTCGCCACCCCACCGC
>JAHZJA010001263.1 GCA_022601155.1 Deltaproteobacteria bacterium
CACCCAGGCACTGCTCGGCCGCATCACCTTCAACCAGATCGGGTGCAACTCGTGCCACCGGGCCAACTTCGTCGTCGACCACGACCGACGGGTCGCCGACGTGGAGACCGAGTACGACCCCCAGCAGGGCGTCTTCAACCGCTTGTTCGCCACCGCATCGACCCAGTTCTTCCAAGAGGACGACGGCTCGGGGTTCCCCACCCTCAAGATCCCCAACGGCGACCCATTCGTCGTCGAGGACATCTTCACGGACTTCAAGCGACACGACCTCGGGCCCGCGTTCCACGAGCGCCAGTTCGACGGCAGCCTCGCCACCGAGTTCATGACGGAGCCACTGTGGGGCGTGGCTTCGACCGCCCCCTACGGTCACGACGGACGCAGCATCAACCTCGACGAGGTGATCCTGCGCCACGGCGGAGAGGCACAGGCCACCCGCGATGCCTACGAAGGACTGTGGTGGTTTCAGCGCGAGTGGGTCAAGGCCTTCTTGTACACGCTGGTCCTGTTCCCACCCGACGACACGGCGTCCAACCTCGACCCTGGCGACCCCACCAATCCTACGTACCCGCAGCGGGGTCACGGCAGCATTCGACTGCCGGAGTTGTTCAACGACCCCACGGATCTGGAGTAGCCCACATGCGCCGCTCAACGACGATCGGGCTGACCGGGTGCGTAGGGGTGCTGGTGGCACTGGCGGTATTCAGCGACCGAGACAACCCCCACCCCGACCGAGACGATATCGACGCCACGACCCCGACCGCGCCAGCGGTCGTCGCCCAGGGGTCTCCCCAGGCACAAGGCAACGAGCGATCCACGGTGGATGATGAGGCGCTGCGCCGCTACCACGCCGCGGACCAAGCCGGGCGACGGGCTCTGCTGGCGCGGTGGGCCGACGAAGCGACCCCAGCCCTGGCCCAAGCCCGGATCCTCTCCGCGTTGGGGGCCGATGGGTCACCCATCGGCGACGATCCTCTGGCGAGCGAGGCGGCCGGGATCCTTGCCCAGCGGATGGGCGATCCCGTGGCCTTCGAGCTGGCCCGGACCGCGATGCTCACCGAGCGCGACGCCAAGCGGCGCTGGGTCCTGGTGTCGTCGCTGCTCGAGTACGGCGCCACGCTAGCCGACGGCCCGGGGCCACGGCAGCAGGCCATGAACCTCGCGACCGATCTCATCGATGTCTACTTCGACGATCCAGGGGCTCCGATCCGCACCCGCATCCGGGATGGAATCGGAGCCGTGGCCGGCGAGGAGATCGCGGTGGTGCTCGCGGCGGGGCCCAACGTCAGCCCCGACGCGCTGTCGTCGGTGATGCAGGAACGCGAGGCCAGCAAGCGGGCCCTGGCGCAGGCGGGCACCCACCCCACCCTGTGACCTCGCGGCTGGTCAGGGCAGCCCGCATACGCCGAGATGCTCGAGGCCGGCGGGCTCCGCCCCTGGCCGGAACAGCGGAACACAAGCCAACGCGGGGTCGACGAGCAGACACGCAGCATCAGACTGCGGATCGGTGAGATCGCAGTACGGCGTGCAGCAGCCCGGCCCGCCGCAGCCCGGGAAGCTGGCGGCATCGATGCAGTGATCATCGAGCTCGCAGCTGATCTGGAACTCGCAGGGATCCCCGGGGAATCCCGGCTCTAAAGGAGTGTCGGGAAAGCACAGGGGCGCGCCCACGGGGTCCCACCACTGGCAGCTCCACGCCTCGGGGCACGCGGGCGCCAGCGGGTCGCAGGTATCGAAGCACAGAGGAAGCACGCCGTCGTTGATCACCACGCACTCGCTCGCGGCCGGGCACACGGGCTCGTCTGCATCGCCCTCGCAGATCGGGCGACACACGCCTTCGGGGCCAGGGGTCGCGAACGTCATGCAGTACGACTGGGCATCGCAGTCGTCGAGACCGCTGGCCTGATCGCCCATCACGGTGCACGCGCTGCCCGGTGCACCGCCCTTGGGGTCGATCGGCACGCAGCGGGTGGCGTTGGGAGCCGGACCGCCGTCGTTCGCCCACGCGGTGCACTTGTCGCCTGGGCAGCAGTCCTGGGCGAACATGTCGCACTCCACCGTTGGTGCGCCCCCCTCGGTTCCCGTCTCGCACCCCGGTGGCGGCGGATCGATGAAGTCGCGACCGGTGCTGCCGGGTCCCGTCGTGCTGTCGGCCCCCGAAGTCGTCGACACCGTGGTTGCGGTGGTCGCCGACGTGCCCATCGTGGGCATCGACGTGGCCGTGGGCCCGCTGTCGGTCCCCGCGGTCGATCCCGCTTCCGTGGTCCCCATTGGAGCCGTCGCCGGACCGCATCCGAGCAGCATCAGGATCAGGCTGGAACCGTATTGTCTCATCCGCATGGAAATCCCCCCGCCCCCACCACGTCGACGACCGCCGCGAGTTTCCTCCGCCGACCATGCGACCGTGCGCTCGTGAGCGGATGCAGCGTGGCTAGCTCGCGCCCTTGTGAATCAGCACCACCGGCACCGTCAGGAAGATGATCCGCAGGTCGAGCCACAGCGACCAGTTGTCGATGTACTCGAGGTCCATGCGCATCCACTCCTCGAAGTCGATCTCGTTGCGACCCGAGACCTGCCACGGACCGGTGATCCCGGGCTTGACCGACAGCCGCCGTCGTTGCCACGGCTTGTACTGATCGACCTCCGACGGCAGCGGCGGCCGCGGGCCCACCAGGCTCATCTCTCCCACCAACACGTTGAACAGCTGGGGGAGCTCGTCGA